>NZ_CP151276.1:0-272500 GCF_046736325.1 Paracoccus sp. ME4 | reverse complement strand
CAGGTTATCGCATGATCCACGCGCGGCGTTGCGCAAATGGTGCATCACGATCGGTTGAGCCCCGGGCCCGCGCCGATCAGTCCGCGCGCTCGATCTCGGTCAGGAAGGCGGCGCCGAAGCGCTCCAGCCGGGCCTCGTCCAGATGTCGGGACAGGGCGTCGGAGCTGGCCGGGCGGCCCTCCGCGATGCGGCGCAGCTGCGCGGTGGAGCAGGACAGCGGCTTGTCCGTGCCGTCGGGGCCGCGCTGCAGGTCCAGCTGCACGGCCATCAGCCGGTCGAACAGCGCGCCCTCGGGCCGCCCGGCCAGCGCCCGGCGGGCGGGGTGCATCTCGGGCTGGGCGCCGGCGATGACCTCCAGGAAGGCGCGGCCAAAGCTGTCCAGCTTCTTGGCGCCCACGCCGCCGATCCGCGCCATCTGGTCCAGATCCTGCGGCCGCTTCTCGGCCATCTCGATCAGGGTCCGGTCGGGGAAGATGACATAGGCGGGCACGCGGGCCGCCTCGGCCAGGGCGCGCCGCTTGGCCTTCAGCGCGGACAGAAGCGGCTCGTCCTCCTCGCTGACCTGCGTGCGCAGGACGTTGGCGGGCTTTGCGCCCTTGGTCGTGTCCTCGCGCAGGGTCACGCTTTCCTCGCCGCGCAGGATCGGGTGCGCGGTCTCGGTCAGATGCAGCGCGCCGTGGCGTTCCGGGTCGGGGCGGCACAGGTCCAGCCCCATCATCTGCCGAAAGATCGCCTGCCACTGCCCGCGCCCGTGCTCGCGCCCCACGCCGAAGGTTGGCAGCTGGTCATGGCCACGCTCGCGGACCTTGTCGGTGGTGGTGCCGGTCAGGATGTCGATCAGGTGGCCGCTGCCGAACCATTCGCCGGTCCGCACCATAGCCGACAGCGCCTTCCTGACCGCCAGCGTGCCGTCAAACAGCTTGGGCGGGGTCTGGCACAGGTCGCAATTGCCGCAGTCGCGGTCCATCTCCTCGCCGAAATAGGCCAGCAGGCGGCGGCGGCGGCATCCCGTCGCCTCGGCCAGACCCAAAAGCGCGTTCAGGCGCGCATGATCGCCGGCCTTGCGGGCGCTGTCGCCCAGGCCCTCGTCGATCTGGGTGCGGCGCAGGCGGATGTCGTCGGGACCATAGAGCGTCAGCGTATCCGCCGGATCGCCGTCGCGGCCCGCACGCCCGATCTCCTGATAGTATCCCTCGATGGATTTCGGCAGGTCGGCATGCATCACCCACCGGATGTCCGGCTTGTCGATGCCCATTCCAAAGGCCACGGTCGCCACGACGATCAGCCCGTCTTCGGTCTGGAACCGCGCCTCGGCCTCGCGCCGGGCCTCGGCCTCCAGCCCCGCGTGATAGGCGATGGCCGGATGCCCCGCCTCGCGCAGCGCCTGCGCCAGACTTTCGGTCCGCGCGCGGGCGCCGCAATAGATGATGCCCGACTGTCCCCGGCGCGCCGCGGCATAGGCCAGGACCTGGGTCCGGGGACTGTTCTTGGGCTGGAAGGCCAGCCGGATGTTCGGCCGGTCGAAGCCGCGCAGGAAGGTCACGGGGGCCTGTCCGTCGAACAAGCGGGTGACGATCTCGGCCCGCGTTTCCACGTCCGCAGTGGCGGTGAAGGCCGCCAGCGGGACGTCCAGCGTGCGCTTCAGATCGCCGATGCGCAGATAGTCGGGGCGGAAGTCATGGCCCCATTGGCTGACGCAATGCGCCTCATCGACCGCGATGGCGGTCACGCCGGCGCGCCTCAGCAGGTTCACCGTGCCCCCGGATGCCAGCCTTTCGGGCGCCATGTAGAGGACCTTCATCCGCCCGTCGGCGATGGCCGCGAACACCGCGTCGGTCTCGACCTCGGTGTTGCCGCTGGTCAGCGCGCCCGCCTCGACCCCCGCTTCGCGCAGCGCGCGCACCTGATCCCGCATCAGCGCGATCAGCGGGGATATGACCACCGTCACGCCCTCGCGCATCAGCGCGGGCAGCTGGAAGCACAGCGACTTGCCGCCGCCCGTCGGCATGATCGCCAGCACGTTGCGGCCTGCGGCCACCGCCTCGACGATCTCTTGCTGTCCGGGGCGGAAGCCGTCGAATCCCCAGACCTGGCGCAGCAGGTCGGCTGACATCACATGCCG
This sequence comes from Paracoccus sp. ME4, assembly GCF_046736325.1. Lineage (GTDB taxonomy): Bacteria > Pseudomonadota > Alphaproteobacteria > Rhodobacterales > Rhodobacteraceae > Paracoccus. Next base: position 270,378 of record NZ_CP151276.1, on the reverse strand, counting down.
TAGAAGAAGCCCGCGTTGTTCGCCAGGGCGCGCTGCGCGATGATGATGGCGATGAACACGATCAGCGGGGCCAGATCCAGCCCACCCAGATCGGGCAGCATGCGGCGGATCGGGCGATAGATCGGCTCCAGCAGGCGGTTCAGCCCGTCCCAGATCTGCGCCACCAGCGGCTGGCGCAGGTTCAGCACCTGAAAGTTGATCAGCCAGGACATGATGATGTGGACGATCATGATGAACCACAGGACCTGCAGGATCAGTTGCAGGGCTTCGTAGAGGGTTCCCATGGTCGTCTCCTTGGCTGCGCGCGCGTTCGGGCCCTGTATGGCCGCGTGGCCCCCGGGACGCAAGCGGGGCGCGACCGGATGCCGCCGCGTCCGGCTTGACGCCCGCGTGATCGCGGGCCACCCACGGGGCCGAACGAAAGGCCACGCCCCGAAAGGCCTGCTGACGAAAGGCCCCGCCATGTATCCGCTGATCCGCTTTGCCAAGGAACTGGTCAAGTTCCGCAACGCCCCCGCCCTGGACCCCCTGGGCACGCATGTGTCCACGCACATGTGCTGGCCCTGGGACCTGGACCCCTGGTGGGAGCTGAACAACGGCCGCACCCTGACCCTGTTCGATCTGGGCCGCATCCCGCTGGCGCGGCGGACCGGGCTGGTGCCGGTGCTGCGGGCGAATGGCTGGGGCATCACGGTGGCGGGGAACTCGACCCGCTATCGCAAGCGCATCCGCGCGTTCCAGCGCTTCACCATGATCTCGCGCATGGTGGGCTGGGACGCGCGCTTCGTCTATATGGAGCAGTCCATGTGGGCCGGCACCGAATGCTGCAACCAGGTGATGATCCGCTCGGCCGTGACCTCGGCCCAGGGGATGGTCGCGCCGTCCCGCGTCATGGAGGCCCTGGGCCACGGCCCCGACAGCCCGCCCCTGCCCGACTGGATCGCGGCCTGGATCGCGGCGGATGCGACGCGGCCCTGGCCGCCGGTCATTCCGGATGACGCGAAACTTCACTTGCCACTCTGACGGTCCCTGTCCCTTATGGCGGAAAAGGCCATGGGGGACGGCATGACGGGCGATCGCAGGCGCATCTGGGGCTGGTGGTTCTTCGATTGGGCCAGCCAGCCCTATCACACGCTGCTGCTGACCTTCATCTTCTCGATCTACTTCGCCGAGGTCGCGCGCACGCATTTCATCTCGCAGGGCATGGACGCCATGCAGGCGGGCGCGCAGGCCCAGGCGCTCTGGGGCTACGGCCTGGCCGTGGCGGGCGCGGTGATCGCGCTGGCCGCCCCGGTGCTGGGCGCGGTCGCGGACAGTTCGGGGCGGCGGCTGCCGTGGATCTGGGTCTTCTCGGCCTTCTACGTCATCGGCGCGGCAGGACTCTGGAGCCTGACGCCCGACCAGCCGCCGCTGGTCCAGGCGGTGGTGCTGTTCGGCATCGGCCTGATCGGGGTCGAATTCGCGACGATCTTCACCAATGCCATGCTGCCGGGGCTGGCGCCGCGCGACGATATCGGGCGGATCTCGGGCTCGGGCTATGCCTTCGGCTATCTGGGCGGGGTGGTGGCGCTGGCCGTCATGCTGCTCCTGTTTGCCGAGACGCCCACGGGCCTGACCCTGCTGGGCATCCCGCCGCTCTTCGGACTGGACCCCGCCGCGCGCGAAGGCACGCGCTTCGTCGGTCCCTTCACGGCGATCTGGTATGCGGTCTTCATGCTGCCCTTCCTTCTCTGGGTGCGCGATACGGGGCCGGGGCGGCCGATCCGCGTGCGGGCCGCGCTCGGCGACCTCTGGGCGCTGATCCGCAGCCTGCGGCACCGGCGCAGCCTGGCGGCCTGGCTGGCCTCCTCGATGTTCTCGCGCGATGCGCTGAACGCGCTTTACGGCTTCGGCGGCGTCTATGCGGGGACGGTGCTGGGCTGGCCGGTGTTCCTCGCGGGCGTGTTCGGCGTGGTCAGCGCGGTCTCGGCCGCGGTGATCAGCTGGCTGGGCGGGCGCGCCGACCGCGCCTTCGGGCCGCGCGCGGTGATCGTGGCGGCGATCCTGGCGCTGATGGCGGTCTGCCTGCTGCTGGTGAGCATGGACCGCACATCGGTCCTGGGCATCCCCACCCCGGACGCGATCCTGGGCGACCTGCGCCTGCCCGACCTGATCTTCTTTGCCTGCGGGGCGGTGATCGGGGGCGCGGGCGGCGCGCTGCAGGCGGCCAGCCGCACGATGATGGTGCGCCACACCACGCCCGAGCGCGCGACCGAGGGCTTTGGCCTCTACGCGCTGTCGGGCAAGGCGACGGCGTTCCTCGCGCCCTTCCTGATCGCGCTGACGACCGATCTGACCGGAAACCCGCGCATCGGGTTTCTTCCGCTGATCGTGATCTTTCTTGTCGCGCTGGTTCTGCTAGTCTGGGTCGACCCCGAAGGAGAGAGCCCGACGTGATCCGCAAGACCCTGACCGCCGCCGCCGTCCTGATCGGGCTGGCCCTGCCAGCATCGGCGCAATCGCTGGCAAAGGACGTGTTCGGCGCCTTCCGGACGCCCTCGGCGGGACCGGCCGTCGCCATCGGCAACTACTCCCAGGGCTGCGCGCAGGGGCTGGTACAGATGCCCGAAAGCGGACCCAGCTGGCAATCCATGCGCCTGTCGCGCGACCGCCATTGGGGCCACCCCGAGATGATCGGCTTCCTGCAGGGCCTGTCGCGGGCGGCGCAGCAGGCCGGTTGGCAGGGCCTCTATATCGGCGACATCAGCCAGCCGCGCGGCGGGCCGATGATCTCGGGCCATGCCAGCCACCAGATCGGGCTGGATGCCGACATCTGGATGATGCCGCCCCCCTCGCTGCGCCTGACGCCGCAGCAGCGCGAAAACCTGTCCTCGGTCTCGGTCGTGGCCAATGGCGGCACGGCCCTGTCGGGCAACTGGACGGGCGCGCACATGTCGATCATGCGCGCCGCCGCCCGCGACCCGCGGGTCGAGCGCATCTTCGTCGATCCGGTCGCCAAGGTCGCGATGTGCCAGATGGAGACCGGAAACCGCGACTGGCTGCGCAAGATCCGCCCCATCAACAATCACGACTATCACTTCCACGTCCGGCTGAACTGCCCCGCCGGGTCGATCTGCCAGACCCCGAACCCGATTCCCGCGGGCGACGGCTGCGCCGAGGCGCAGGAATGGGTCAACATCCGCATCGACCCCAGCCGCGCGAAACCCTCGACCCCCGATCCGGACTATCGCCACCCCCGCACCTACCGAATGAGCGACCTGCCCAGCCAATGCGCCACCGTCGCCTCCGCGCCCTGAGCCTGGCCCTGGCGGCGATGCTGACCGCGCCGCCGGCCATGGCGGACGCGGTGCTGGACTATGTCGGCACCTATATCTGGTCGCGCGACGAGGCCAGCTTCGGCGGCTTCTCGGGGCTGGAGATCGGCCCGGACGGGCGCAGCTTCCATGCGCTGACCGACCGGGCGCATCTCTACTGGGGCCGGATCGAGCGGGACGACCGCGGCATCGTGCGCGGCATGGCGGTGGCGGGGCGCGCCAATCTGCGCGACAGCAAGGGCCAGCCCCTGCCGCCCGGCTATACCGGCGACAGCGAGGGGCTGGCGATCGGCCCGGACGGGCGCATCCATGTCAGCTTCGAGGGGCTGAACCGCGTCGCCGCCTATGACGGGCCCGACGCCCCGGCCACGCCCCTGCCGTCCCTGCCCAAGCTGCCCGGCATCGGCACGAACAGTGGGCTGGAGGCCTTGGCCATCGCCGATGACGGCACCCTGATCGCCATCCCCGAACGCTCGGGCGCCGAGGAGCGGCCGTTCCCGGTGCTGCGCTTCGACGGCGCCTGGAGCGAGCATGCCCGGATCCGCCGCGATGCGCGCTGGCTGGTCGTGGGCGCCGATTTCGGCCCCGACGGCTGGCTCTATGTGCTGGAGCGCGACTTTCGCGGCATCCTGGGCTTTGCCTCGCGCGTGCGCCGGATGCAGCTGACGCCGGGCGTCGTGCAGCAGGACGAGATCCTGCTGGAGACGCGCCCCCTGCAATACGACAACCTGGAAGGCATCGCGGTCTGGGACGACGGCATCGGCATCCGGCTGACGATGATCTCGGACGACAACTTCCTGTTCGTCCAGCGCACCGAGATCGTCGAATACCGCCTGCGCGAGGATCAGGCCGCCGCCATGCGGAATTGACAAGCGGCCCGCGCCGGGCGTAAGGCCCGCGCTGCCCCCGCCGGGGGCCGAGTTCTTCCGCAACCTTCGCAAAAACGGAAATCACCGATGACCCGCTTCCTGCCCGGCATCCTTGCCATGGCCGCCATAGTCATGGCCTCGAACGTCCTCGTGCAGTTCACCGTGGCCGACTGGCTGACCTGGGGCGCCTTCACCTATCCGTTCGCCTTCCTGGTGACCGACGTGATGAACCGCGTGCATGGCGCGGCCGCCGCGCGCCGCGTCGTGCTGGCCGGGTTCGTGACCGGCGTCGCCTGGTCGCTGATCGCCGCCGGGCTGGACGCGACCACGCTGCGAATCGCCGTGGCCTCGGGCACCGCATTCCTGGTCGCGCAGCTGACCGACGTGGCCATCTTCGACGCGCTGCGCGGCGGGCGCTGGTGGAAGGCGCCGCTGGTCTCGACGCTGGTCGGCTCGGCGCTGGACACAGCGCTGTTCTTCGGGCTGGCCTTCTCGGCGGCGCTGCCCGCCGACGTCAACACGGGCTGGGCCAACGAGGCGGTTCCGCTGCTTGGTCACGGACCGGTCACCGCGCTGTGGGTTTCGCTGGCAACTGCCGACTGGCTGGTCAAGCTGGGTCTGGCCCTACTGGCGCTTGTGCCGTTTCGGATCATCGTCCGCAATTTGTTGCGACCTGCCGCAGAAAGCTGATTGACAGGACGCCGATCTGTGTCAGCCTGTCATTACAGCAATCTTTTGAAAGGAGGTGGTCCAGTGTCTAGAGTGATAGTGGAGAGACGTTTCGGAACAGTCGGGGGGACCGCGGCCTGAGGGCAGCCCCAAAGGTCACCACCCCCGGTTGGGACCGGACCACCGTCCGCCCCTAACCGGACCATCTCCTTGGATCTCGCGGGCCGCCTTCTTGCTGGGCGGCCCGTTCCTTTTGGCCTGACCCCTTTCGCGGGAGGCCGAAACGAAACGGGGGCGGTGCCGCGGCACCGCCCCCGTCGCATGCAGGACGACGCGCCTCAGGTCCGGCGCGGCTGCGCCAGGGGGGTGCTGCGGTCGCGATTGGCGCGCATCGCCGCCACGATCACCACCGCCCAGACCAGAGCGGCCAGCCACCACAGCCCGCCGCCGATCAGCGCCATCCCGATCAGCCCCGCCTGCACCACATAGTATGCCATGGTGATCAGCGTCTTGCGGATCAGGTCGCCCTCGCGGTCGGTCAGGCCGACCACGGCCGAGGCCGCGACGACGTTGTGCACGCAGATCATGTTGCCCGCGGCCCCGCCCACGGCCTGCAGCACCACGACGACGGTGATGCCCGCCAGATCCAGCCCGATCCCCTGCGCGGTCGAGAACTGGAACAGCGCGAACATCATGTTCGACACGGTGTTCGACCCCGCGATGAAGGCGCCCAGGGCCCCCACGATCGGCGCGAACAGCGGCCAGGTCGCGCCGGTCGCGGCGGCCATGCCCTCGGCCAGGGTGATCGGCATCGACAGCATCCCCTCGGACCCCGAGTTGATGAAGACCTGCACCATCGGCACGGCCAGCAGCAGCGCGGGCGCCGCTGCCAGCATCGTGCGCCCCGAGATCGACCAGGCCCGCGCATAGGCCGCGCCCTTCATGCGGAACAGTGCGACCGAGATCAGCGAGGCGATGATCATGATCGTGCCCGGCGAATAGGCGAACTGCGCACTGGCATTGATGCCCGATCCGAACAGGTCGGTCAGTGCCAGCGTCGTGTCGGGACCGGTCAGCCATGCCTTCAGCGGCGCGATGGTGCGCGTCAGCACCAGCAGCCCCGCCACGATGACATAGGGCATCCAGGCGGTGATCAGCCCGATGCGCCGGTCGTCGGGTCCCAGCTCGGCCTGATCGGGCTCCAGGTTGCCCTGCCAGCCCTCGCCCCACTGCGCGCGCGGCGGAAAGTCGAACCGGTCCGAGGGCAGGAACCATCCCGCCCGCGCGGCCGGCACGACGATCATCAGGCCGATCAGCCCGCCCAGAAGCGACGGGAATTCCGGCCCCAGGACGCGCGCGACCAGCAGATAGGGCAGCGTGAACGCAAGGCCCGCGAAGATCGCGAACTTCCACGCCCGGAAACCTTCCGCAAAGCTGCGGCTCTGCCCGAAGAAGCGCGTCAGCATGCCCACCATCAGCAGCGGGATCAGCACGCCCACCAGCGCGTGGACCAGCGCCACCTGCGCGCCCACCACGGGGATGTATTCGGCCAGGGTCATCGGCGCGATGGCGGCCTCTACCTCGGCGCTGTTGGACAGGCCGGTGTTGACGCCCACCAGCATCGGCGTGCCGACCGCGCCGAAGGACACGGGCGTCGATTGGATGATCAGCGTGACCATGACCGCCGCCATGGCCGGAAAGCCGATGGCCAGCAGCAGGGGCGCCGCGACCGCGGCCGGCGTGCCGAAGCCCGATGCCCCCTCGATCATGGACCCGAACATCCACGCAATGATGATGGCCTGGATGCGCCGGTCGGGCGAGATGTCGGTGAACCCGCGCCGGATCGCCCGGATCGCCCCCGATTCCTGCACCGTGTAGAGCAGCAGGATCGCCCCGAACACGATGTAGAGCAGCGTGACCGCCGTCACCAGCCCGTTGACCGTGGCCCCCGCGACCCGCGCCAGCGGCGCCCCCCACAGCACCAGCGCCAGCCCGACCGTGACCAGATAGGCCGCCAGCATCGCCAGCTTCGCCGACCGCCGCATCACGACCAGCAGGACAAAGACCACCGCCACGGGCAAGGCCGCGGCGATGAAGTACACTCCCTGTGACACCCCGTTCTCCTCCTCGTTTTGTCTGCGCCAGTCGGGACGGAAACGGTGTGGATTGCAAGAAAAAACCGGTCTGGAAACCAGACCGGTTGCGCAAACAGGGGCCGGGACGACGCGTCAGTCGCGACGGATGGCGATGGCGATGCCCTGACCGCCGCCGATGCACATGGTGATCAGCGCGGTGCGCCCGCCGGTGCGCTCCAGCTCGTGGATGGCCTTGACCATCAGGATCGCGCCGGTGGCGCCGACCGGATGGCCCAGGGCGATGGCGCCGCCATTGGGGTTCACGCGGGCCGGGTCCAGACCCAGGCCCTTGTTCACCGCAAGGGCCTGCGCGGCAAAGGCCTCGTTCGATTCGATCACGTCGAAATCGCCGGCCTTCAGCCCGGTGCGGGCCATCAGCGCCTCGACCGCGGGGATGGGGCCGATACCCATGACCTCGGGGCGCACGCCGGCCACGGCATAGCCCAGGATGCGTGCCCGCGGGGTCAGGCCCGCGCGTTCGGCGGCCTCGGCCCGCGCCAGGACCAGGGCCGCAGCGCCGTCGTTGATGCCGCTGGCATTGCCCGCCGTGACGCTGCCGCCCTTCTGGAAGACCGGCTTCAGGCCCGCCAGCTTCTCCAGGCTGGTGTCCTTGGGATGCTCGTCCGTGTCGAAGGCGACCATGCCCTTGCGCGACTTGACCTCGACGGGGACGATCTGGTCGGCGAAATACCCCGCCGCGATGGCCGCCGCCGCGCGACGCTGCGATTCCATCGCGAACTCGTCCTGCTGCTCGCGGGTGATGTCATGTTCGGCGGCGACGTTCTCGGCGGTGACGCCCATGTGGCCGGTGCCCATCGGGCAGGTCAGCGCGCCGGTCATCATGTCCAGCATGACCTGATCGCCCATCTTGGCGCCGAACCGCGCCGAGGGCACGACATAGGGCGAGCGGCTCATGCTCTCGGCGCCGCCGGCGATGGCGAAGTCGGCATCGCCCAGCATCAGCGCCTGCGCCGCCGACACGATGGCCTGCGCGCCCGACCCGCAGAGGCGGTTCACGTTCATCGCGGGCGTGGTATGCGGGATGCCCGCCTCCAGCATGGCAACGCGGGACAGGTACATGTCGCGCGGCTCGGTGTTGATCACATGGCCGAAGACGACCTGACCGACCTGGTCGGGCGCCAGGCCCGCCCGCTCCAGCGCGGCGCGGGTGACGGTCGCGGCCAGCTGGATCGGCGGGATGGCCGCCAAGCTGCCCCCGAAGGTGCCGATGGCGGTGCGGGCGCCGGACAGGATGACGATATCGGATGCGGACATGGCAGGGCCTCCTCTTGCCTTTGGCGCGCAGTCTAGGGCGCGGGCGCCCTGCCGCAACCCGTGCCGTCACGGCAAATTGCGCCCGCCCGGCCGAGGCGCTATGGTGCACAGGAATAACGAGAGAGCCCCCATGACCCAGACCGCCCCCCGGCTGCGCATCAAGCTGCGCCTGGAATACGATTCGCCCCTGATCCTGGGTCCGGGCAAGGCCGAGCTGCTGGCCCGCATCGGGCGGCTCGGCTCGATCTCGGCCGCCGCGCGCGAGATGGGGATGAGCTACAAGCGCGCCTGGACCCTGGTCGAGGAGATGAACACCGCCTTCGCCGATCCGGTGATCGACAGCGCGCGCGGCGGCGTCAAGGGCGGTGGCGCGACCGTCACCGCGACCGGACAGCAGGTGCTGTCCCATTACCGCGCGCTGGAATCGCTGCTGCGCGAGGCGGGGGCCGCCGATCTGATGGCCCTGAACGCGCTGCTGCGTCCCGAGACGGGATTAGGCTCCGAGGAGGCCTGATCCATCGGCGGGCACCGGCCAGCTTCCGGCTTTGTGATTTCACAGGGCGGTGATTCCGGCTAGACTTCGCCAAAAGCCTATAACGAGCGAAACGAGGGCAGAATGAACAGGCTCCTGAAGCTGGCCATCGTCGGCCTGGTCGCGTCATGCGGGGGCGGCGGCAATTTCAGCGCGCCGCGCCAGCTGGACAACGCATGCGCCATCGCCGCGGAGCGACCCGCCTACATGCGCGCCATGCGCCAGACCGAACGCAAGTGGGGCGTGCCGGTCCATGTGCAGATGGCGACCCTCTATCAGGAATCGAAATTCATCGGCGACGCGCGCACGCCGCATCAATACGCGCTTGGCGTCATCCCGATCGGCCGGCAGAGCAGCGCCTTCGGCTATTCCCAGGCCCTGGACGGCACCTGGGAGGAATATCAGCGCGAGACCGGCAACCGCCGCGCCCGCCGCGACAGCATCCGCGACGCGACCGACTTCATGGGCTGGTACATGCATGGCAGCCAGCAGCGGCTCGGCCTGTCGAAATACGACGCGACCTCGCAGTATCTGGCCTATCACGAAGGGCGCGGCGGCTTTGCCCGCGGCAGCTTCCGCCAGAAGAGCTGGCTGATGCGCGTCGCGGGCGGCGTCGGCCAGCGGTCCGAGATGTACCGCCAGCAGCTGGCCGCCTGCCGCCGCTGATCCCCGCCGCTTGACGGGGCGCGCGGGCCGGGGCCTTCTGTCGGCAGAGGACAGGAGGACCCCATGTATCGCGTCATCGGCATATCGAAATCCCGCGCGTTCCGCGTGCTGTGGATGCTGGAGGAGCTGGGCCAGGACTATGAGCACGTCCCGGCCAATCCGCAGAGCGACGGCGTGATTCCGTTCAACCCGGCGGGCAAGGTGCCGGTGCTGATCGACGACGGCACGCCGATCACCGATTCGACCGCGATCCTGACCTATCTGGCCGACCGCCACGGCGACCTGACCCATCCGGCCGGGACGCTGGACCGCGCGCGTCAGGACAGCCTGACGCAGTTCCTGCTGGACGAGTTCGACGCCGCCCTGTGGCTGGCGGCGCGCCACAGCTTCATCCTGCCGCCCGAAATGCGCTTGGCCGCGATCAAGAACACCCTGCGGTGGGAGTTCGAATCCAGCCAGGCGGCGCTGGTGCGGCGCATGTCGGACGGGCCGTTCCTGATGGGCGAGCGGATGACCGTGCCGGACGTCATCCTGGCGCATTGCCTGGACTGGGCGCTGTCGGCGCGCTTTCCGGTGACCGAACACCGGCTGACCGAATACATCGAACGGATGCGCCAGCGCCCCGCCTATCGGCGCGCCGCCGCGCGCTGAAGGTGCCGGGCGGCGCCCTCGCCGGCGCGCCGCCCGGTCGCCAGGCACCCGGTCAGCAGATAGCCCCCGGTCGGCGCCTCCCAGTCCAGCATCTCGCCCGCGGCGAAGACGCCGGGCAGGGCGCGCAGCTCCAGATCCCCGGTCACCCCCTCGGCGCGGATGCCCCCCGCGCTGGAGATCGCGCGATCAAGCCCCATCGGACCCGTATGGCGCAGCGGCAGCGCCTTGGCGCGCGCGGCCCAGGCCTCGGGCGTGGCGGCGGGCGGCCCGCCCCATTCCAGGAGCAGCGCGACCCGCACCGGATCGCCCAGCACCCGGCGCAGCCAGTTGCCCAGGCTCAGCCGCCCGCGCGGCTGCGCAAAGCGCCGCGTCAGCGCGGCAGCATTCAGATCGGGGGCCAGATCGACCGTGCCCGGCGCCCCGTCGCGCAGGGCGGCGGCCACGGCATAGACGCCCCCGCCCTCGATGCCCTGCGCGCCGATGACCCATTCGCCGCGGCTGACCTGACCGCCGGCATGGATGGCCACGCCCTTGACGGCCTGGCCAAACTGCCGCGCCATGGCCGCCGACCAGTCGACGCGGAACCCCATGTTCGCGGGCCGGAAGGGCGCGACCGGCACCCCCGCCTCCGCCAGAAGCGGAACCCAGGCCGCGTCCGAGCCCAGCCTGGGCCAGCTGGCCCCGCCCAGGGCCAGGACCACCACCCGCGGCCGCAGGACCTGCGGTCCCGCCGGGGTCTGGAATTGCCAGCCGCCCTCCAGCCCGACCCACCGCCAGCGCGGGCGCAGATCGACCCCGCCCGCCGCCAGCCGCCCCAGCCAGGCGCGCAGCAGCGGCGAGGCCTTCATCCCCACCGGAAAGACCCGCCCCGTCGATCCCGAAAACAGCGTGATGCCCAGACCCTCGGCCCAGGCCCGGACCTGGGCCGGGCCGAAGGGGCCGTCCGCAGTGCGCAGCAGGTCGGGCGCGTCGATCTGGGCCGCAAAGGCCGCATGCGGTTCGTCGCGCGTCAGGTTCAGCCCCGACTTGCCCGCCATCAGAAACTTGCGCCCCAAAGACGGCATCGCGTCCGCCACGACGACGCCGCGGCCGGGCGCCATCAGCACCTCGGCGGCCATCAGCCCGGCCGGGCCGCCGCCGATGATCAGCGCGTCGATCTCTCCGCTCACCGCCGGCCCCGCGGCTTCATCACCAGCCGCAGGAGCGCGCGTTCCACCAGCGGCATCTGCGGCGCGCGGCTGGAGGAGCGCAGCGCCATGTCGGTGGACAGCAGCAGCGCCACCGCCTCCTCCAGCGGTCCCATGCCCCAGCTCTGCGCCTGCCGCGCCATGCGGTCGCGCCGGGGGCCGAAGACCGGGGGCCGGGCACGGGCCAGCGCGACCGCCGGTCCCGCCGGATCGGCCGCAGCCAGATGCAGCGCCCGGAAATGCCGCAGCGCCGCGATGCACAGGGTGACCGGGGCGATGCCCTGCTGCGCGATGCGCCGCATCAGCGGGCCGAAATCGCCCTCGCGGCGTTCGGCGGTGCAGTGGATCAGCTCGTCCAGATCGGCCTCGATCGTGGCGGGGGCCAGCAGCGCGATCTCCTCGACCGTCAGCGGCGCTGGATCGCCGTGCTTGTAGAGGCCGATCTTCTCGATCGTCTGGCGCAGATCGCCGGGGTCCAGCGCGCGCGCCAGCAGCATCATCTCGCGCAGCGCGTCGCGCGGCACCTCGCGCAGCCCCGCCTCGGTCAGCCAGCGCGCGACCTCCTCCTCGCCGGGCGGGTCGTCATAGACCGGCGCGCAGACCGCCTGGCCATGCGTCTCGAACAGCTTGCGCAGCGCCGACGACTTGGTCAGCACGCCGGCCGTGACCACGATCACCGCGTCGCCCTGCCGCCAGCCCTCCAGCGCGGCCCGCACCGCGTCGGCGGCCTGATCGGTCGCCTCCTCGACCACGACGGCGCGGGGGCCGGGAAAGAAGCCCACCTCACGCACCGCATCGACCAGCTGTGCCGGATCGCGCTTCAGCCCGCCGCCGGGCATGCGGGTCAGGCGCATCTCCTCGTCGGCGCGCTCGCCCAGAAGGGCGCGGACCGCCTCGGCCCGCTTCAGCGCGACGCGCATCGGGTCCTGCCCGTGGATCAGCAGGCCGGGCCGCGACGGGTCCGGCCGGGCCAGATAGCGCGAGATCTCGGCTCCCTTCAGCAGCACCGGCTCAGCCCGGCAGCCGCGTCGCCGCCGCCAGCAGCCGCGTCACCACCTGATCGGCCAGCATCAGCGCCAGCCGCTCGCGCGCATCGCCCTCGGCCGCCAGCGTCGAGATGGTCGTGCCGGTCGTGGAATAGGAGGTGAAGCTGCTGACCCTTCCGCGCGTGATCTCGGCCCCGTCGGGACCGGTCAGCACGAAATCGGCCGTGCCGTTCAGCGAATAGCGCGTCGTGACCTCGTCGGGCGTGATCGCCTGCGAGACCACGCCCGCGCTGATGCGATAATCCAGCTCGTAGACCGCCGCATCCTCGGGGCCCAACCGCTCCGCCAGGCGGCGGTTGAAGACGAAGTCCAGGGGCGTCTCGGGGTCGCGCGGGCGGACCTTGCCGAACAGCCGCCCGCCCCCGCCCGCCGGCCCATAGACCGGCGTCAGCCCGCATCCCGCCAGCGCCGCCAGCGCCAGCAGGGCCGCGCGGCGGTCAGGCGACCACATTGACGATCCGCCCGGGCACGACGATCAGCTTCTTAGGCGCCGCACCCTCCAGGAACCGCTGCACCGTCTCGTCGGCCAGGACCAGCGCCTCGATCTGATCCTCGGGCATGTCCTTGGGAACCGTCACCTCGGCACGGCGCTTGCCGTTGATCTGGATCGGCAGGGTCACGCTGTCATCCTCCAGGAGCGCCGGGTCCGCCTTGGGCCAGGCCGCATCCACCACCATGCCCTGCCCGCCCGAGATCGACCAGACCTCCTCGGCCAGATGCGGCACCATCGGCGCCATCAGCTGCGCCATGATGCGCAGCACGGCGCGGCGCGCCTCGCCCCCGGCCTGCGACTTGCCCACCGCATTGGCCAGCTCATAGAGTTTCGCGACGGCCTTGTTGAAGGCGAAGCCTTCGATGGCCTTCGTGACATCCGCGATGGCGCGATGCGCGGCGCGGGTCAGCGCCGGGTCGTCGCCGCCCATCGCCGGGGCCTCCTCGGCCAGGCGGAAGACGCGGGCCAGGAACTTGGCCGCGGCCTCGGCCCCGGCGGCGGTCCATTCCACGTCGCGCTCGGGCGGGCTGTCCGACAGCATGAACCAGCGCGCGGTATCGGCGCCGAAGCTGCTGACGATATTGACCGGATCGACCACGTTCTTCTTCGATTTCGACATCTTGGCCGAAGGGATGATCTCGACCGGGGTGCCGTTGGCCAGACGGCCGTCGGTCACGTCCTCGGGCAGATGATAGACCGGGCGGCCACGCGCGTCGGTGGTCTTGTAGATCTCATGCGTGACCATGCCCTGAGTGAACAGCGCATCGAAGGGCTCCTTCGCGGCCTCGGGCAGATGGCCCGTCCTGACCATCGCTCGGGCGAAGAAGCGTGAGTACAGCAGGTGCAGAATCGCATGCTCGATGCCGCCGATATACTGGTCCACGTTCATCCAGTAATCCGCATCCGCGCGGTCGGTGGGCGTCGCCGCCCCCGGCGACGTGAAGCGCGCGTAATACCAGGACGAATCGACGAAGGTGTCCATCGTGTCGGTTTCCCGCCGGGCGGCACCGCCGCATTTCGGGCAGGTCGCCTGACGCCAGGACGGGTGGCGGTCCAGCGGGTTGCCCGGCACGTCGAACGTCACGTCCTGCGGCAGCAGCACCGGCAGGTTGGCCTTCGCCTCGGGGACCGTGCCGCAGGTCTCGCAATGCACGACCGGGATCGGACAGCCCCAATAGCGCTGGCGCGAGATGCCCCAGTCGCGCAGGCGGAACTTGGTCACGCCCTCGCCATAGCCCGCGCCCTCGGCATGGGCGATGGCGGCGTCGATGGCGGCCTCGCCGGTCTGATCCGCCGCACCGGCAAAGCCGCGGACATAGGTCACGACCTCGGTCTTGGCGGGCACGAAGGGCGCGTCCGCCACCAGCGCGTCGGCCTCCTGCACCGACATGCCCGGCTGACCGAAGGTCGCGCGGATCGGCAGGCCGTACTTCACCGCGAATTCGTGGTCGCGCTCGTCATGCGCGGGGCATCCGAACAGCGCGCCGGTGCCGTAATCCATCAGCACGAAATTCGCGATCCAGATCGGCAGGCGCCAGTCCGGGTCCAGCGGGTGCGCGACGCTCAGGCCCGTGTCGAAGCCCAGCTTGGGCGCGGTCTCGATCGCCTCCTCGGTGGTGCCGATGCGCCTGCATTCCTCGCGGAAGGCCTCGATCTCGGGGCGGCCGGCGGCCAGCTCCTTGACCAGCGGATGATCCGGCGACAGCGCGACGAAGCTTGCGCCCATCAGCGTGTCGGGGCGGGTGGTATAGACCTCGATCGCCTCATGGCCGGCGGGCGCATCGACCGTGCGGAACGCGAATTGCAGCCCGCGCGACCGGCCGATCCAGTTGGCCTGCATCAGGCGGACCTTCTCGGGCCAGCCCGTCAGCCCGTCCAGCGCCTCCAGCAGCTCGTCGCTGTAATCGCTGATCCTGAAGAACCACTGCGTCAACTCGCGCCGCTCGACCGTGGCGCCCGAGCGCCAGCCCTTGCCGTCGATCACCTGCTCGTTGGCCAGCACGGTCATGTCGACCGGGTCCCAGTTCACCTGCGCCGACTTGCGCGTGATCAGCCCCGCCTCCAGCATGTCCAGGAACAGCGCCTGCTGCTGGGCCACATAGGCGTCGTCGCAGGTCGCGAATTCGCGACTCCAGTCGATGGACAGGCCCAGGGGCTTCAGCTGGTCGCGCATGGTCGCGATGTTGGCATAGGTCCAGTCGCGCGGATGGCCGCCCTGCTCCATCGCGGCGTTCTCGGCGGGCATGCCGAAGGCGTCCCAGCCCATCGGATGCAGCACGCTGAACCCCTGCGCGCGCTTGAACCGCGCCACCACGTCGCCCATCGTGTAGTTGCGCACATGGCCCATATGGATGCGCCCCGAGGGATAGGGGAACATCTCCAGCACATAGTATTTCGGCCGCTCGTCGCGGATGGCGGTGAAGCTGCCGGCATCGGCCCAGGCCTTCTGCCAGCGGGCTTCGCTTGTCGCGGGATCATAGGGCATGGGGAACCTCGGGCATCGTTCGTTGCCCGCAGGGTCTATACGTCCGGCCCCTGCGGGTCCAGATGCGGCCTTACAGACGGCCGTCCTGGATGCGCAGCTGACGGGCGCGGGTCAGGATGGCGTCCTCGACCGCGCGGACGGTGCCGGGTTCCACCGCGGCGCCGCCGGGACCCTGCAGCGACAGGCGCAGGCTGCGCGCGTCCAGCGCCGGGTCGCTGATCTGGATCGTGGCGCGATAGGACCGCCCGCCGCCCGGCGGCGTGCCGTAGCCGGTCTGGATCACCCCGGTGAACGGGTCCACCGTCTGCACCGGCAGAAAGTTCAGCACGTCCAGGCTGGCATTCCACAGGTACTTGTTGACGCCGACCATCTGGTCGGGATTGCCACCGCGGATGAACACGTCCTGGATGCGGGTGGTGCGGGTGGTCGGACGCATGTCGGGACCGTCGAACATCGTGCCGCCCGCAGGCTGCGTGCTGCGCCCCGAACCGCCGCAGGCGGCCAGGCCCGCACACAGCGTCGTGACGATCATCAGGCGCGCGGCGCGTGCATAGGTCATCCCAGTCCCCCGAAGGTCAGTGCTCTGGCCGCCAGCATTAGCCCGGATCGCACCCCCGAAACAAGCGCTTTGGCCCGCACGCGACGCGGCCTTGCACCAGCAGGAAAAGGCCCGCGGGACCTGATCTCACGAAAGTGTGGCGCAAGTGCATCACGGAAATGGGCAAAGAAATCAGCGACGGCTTGATTCCGTTGCATCACAATCTCGAAAGGGTGAAACCAATCGCATACCCAGGGCGGGACCGCCGACTTGGGCAACAGAGAGACAAGAGGGAACACACCATGAAAAAGGCTCTGATCGCCTCCACCGCGCTGGTCCTGTCCGCAGGCGTCGCCGCCGCCGACGTCACCATCTCGGGCTATGGCCGCACCGCGGTCGTGTACCAGGAAGACCGCTCGACCGGCAACGACGCGCAGATCTCGTCGCGCGTCCGCATGAACGTGCACGCCACCACCTCGACCGATCAGGGCGTCGACTTCGGTGCACGCCTGCGTCTGCAGTGGGACCAGGGCGACGAGTCGCTGGACCGCGTCTCGCCGGGCCAGGTGTACGTGACCGCCAGCGGCTTCACCGTCGCCGTGGGCAACGTCGGCACCGCCTATGACAACGCCGGCCTGATCTACGAATCGGAAGTCGGCCTGATCAGCCAGTCGTTCGGCAACTCGAATGGCGACTTCTTCGCCTACGAGTCGAAAGGCTACGCCAAGAGCGAGTTCGGCATCGACTACGAGAACCGTCTGGGCATCTCGGTCGAGTACGCGGTTGACGCGCTGACCGCGCGCTTCTCGTACATCGACACCGACCAGACCGGCACCGCCGACTTCCCGAACAGCGAAGACGAGCTGGGCCTGTCGATCGACTACGACTGGAACGACTTCCAGATCTCGGTCGCCGGCGTTCAGAGCGGCCTGGGCTTCGACGGCAACGACCAGTGGTTCGTCGGCGCCTACTACACCCTGCCGGGCACCGAGAACGGCATCGGCATGAGCTACCTGGACAACGGCAACTCCTACGGCGTTGACGACGATGGCCTGCTGACCGTCGCCAACGAAGGCAAGACCTTCGTGCTGTACGGCGACTATGTCGTCGCGCCGCTGACCACCCTGTCGGCCTACATCGCCAACAACGACGCGGCCGGCAACGAGACCGACAACGCGTTCGGTCTGGGCGCCAAGTACGACCTGGGCGGCGCCTACCTGGCCGGCTCGCTGGAGCGTGGCTACAACGAGAAAGTCCGCGGCGACTTCGGCGTCCGCTTCGACTTCTGATCCTTCGCGATCGACCATCATCGGAGAGAGCGGGCCTTGCGCCCGCTCTTTTCTTTTTGTCATGTGGGGACATGGCACTGGACGACATCACCCGCCGCATCCGCGCGGCCGAATCCGCCGCCGGCCGCGCGCCCGGCAGCGTCACCCTGATCGCGGTCAGCAAGCTGCAGCCCCCCGAGCGGGTCGAGGCCGTGCTGGACGCCGGCCACACCGTCTTCGGAGAGAACTACGTCCAGGAGGCGCAGGGCAAATGGCCCGCCTGGACTGCGACGCATCCGGGCGTGTCGGTCCACATGATCGGCCCGCTGCAATCGAACAAGGCCCGCGCCGCCGTGGCGCTCTTCGACGCGATCCACACGCTGGACCGCGTGACGCTGGCGCGCAAGCTGGCCCAGCAGATCGCCGAACAGGGCCGCAGCCCTCAGCTGTTCGTGCAGGTCAATACCGGGGATGAGCCGCAGAAGGCCGGCATCCTGGCCGATGAGCTGCCGGGCTTCCTCGCGCTCTGCGCCGATCTGGGCCTCGCGCCGCAGGGGCTGATGTGCATCCCGCCCGACGGCATGGACCCCGCGCCGCATTTTCGCCTGCTGGCCGATCTGGCCCGCGACCACGGCCTGCCCGGCCTCTCCATGGGCATGAGCGCCGATTTCGAGACCGCCATCGCCCATGGCGCGACCCATGTGCGCGTGGGCTCGGCCATCTTCGGCGCGCGGACCGCCTAGCGCACCAGGATGGGCGTGCCCGGCGCCGCCCGGCGCGCGATCCAGAGCAGGTCGCGCCGCGCGAAGGCGATGCAGCCCTCGGTGCCGTAACCCGGACGACGCCACTGATGCAGGAAGATCGCCGATCCCCGCCCCGGCACCGCCGCCGCGTTCCAGTCCGTCGTCAGGATCAGGTCATAGAGCGGATCGGCCCGCCGCAGCCGCTCATGGCTGGCCGTCAGCGGCGCACGCGCGTGCCGGTTGTAGGCCGCATGGTCCGGGTCGTCGCACCACAGATCACCCGGCCCGATCGCCCGCGCCCAGGGCGCGGGGCGGGTCAGGCGATCGGGGCGGTACCACAGCCCGGTGACGCGGTGGCGGCCCGCCGGGGTGGCGTGGTCGCCCTCGCGCTTCTCCGCGGTGATCCCGGCGCGGCCGATGCTACAGGGAACCAACCGGCCCAGAAAGCGCAGCCCCTGCGGGGTCAGGACCATGCCGGTCACAGCAGATGCCCCGACTTGCGCGCCTTGACGTCCAGATAGGCGGCGTTGTGGCGGTTGGGCGGCAGGATCAGCGGCACCCGTTCGGGGACGGCGATGCCATGGGCCTGCATCATCGCCACCTTGCGCGGGTTGTTCGTCATCAGCCGCACCGCGCCGAAGCCCAGACGCCGCAGCAGCGCCGCGCCGATGCGGAAGTCGCGCTCGTCATCCTCGAACCCCAGGCGGTGGTTCGCCTCGACCGTGTCGAAGCCCTGATCCTGCAGGGCATAGGCGCGCATCTTGTTGGCCAGCCCGATCCCCCGCCCCTCCTGGTTCAGATACAGCAACACCCCCGCTCCCGCCTGCCCCATCGCCGCCAGCGCCGCGTTCAGCTGGGGGCCGCAATCGCATTTCAGGCTGCCCAGCACGTCGCCCGTGAAGCAGGCCGAATGAAGCCGCGCCAGCACCGGCGCATCGCGGGGCGGATCGCCGATCTCGACGGCGTAATGTTCCTCGGCGCCGTCGTCGGGGCGGAAGATATGCAGCCGCGACCGCTCCGCCGCGAGAATCGGCAGGCGCGCGGCCGCGACCGGGGCCATGGCCGCCTCGGCCGCCAGCTGCGCCAGCGTGGGCCCGGGCGGCAGCGCGGTCAGGCCCGGCGGGGCGGGGGCCGCGACCAGCAGCATCGCGGGCAGCAGCTGCGCGGATTTCGCCAGCGCCAGGCCCGCGCGATGGGCCGCCGTTCCGCCCTCGCGCAGCGTGCTCAGCGGACCCTTCATCGGCGTCATCAGATCGCCCGCCGGATCGGCCAGCGCCCGCAGCCAGGCCAGATCGGCATCCGCGGGCACCGCGACCCGCGCCAGATCGCCGTCATAGGCGCGCGCCTTGAGCGTCTCGGCCCGCCGCGCGGTCAGGGTCAGCACGGGGGTGCCCAGAGCGCGCAGATCGGCCAGGCGGGCGGGCGACAGCGTCTCGACCGCCGCGGCCAGATGGTCGCCCAGGGCCACCGGCAGGCCCATGCGCAGATCGGCGCGGGCGCGGGCGATGGTCTCGGACAGGGTGGGGATCAGGCTCATGGGGCCCCGCGTCGTTGAAACAGTCTGAAACATAACGCACCGATCCGACAACTCCATGTGAGAAATCCGACATGGTGCTGGACGGACGGCGCGGCTGCGACCACCTCTTTGCGCAACGAGACAAAGGAGGCAAGCATGGCCGGACTGAAGAAGATTCTGCTGGTCGATGACGAGGAAGACCTGCGCGAGGCCCTGGCCGAGCAGCTGATCGCGACCGACGATTTCGAGGTGACCGAGGCCGGCAGCGGCGCCGAGGCGGTCGAGGCGACCAGGAACGCCATCTTCGACCTGGTGGTGCTGGACGTGGGCCTGCCCGACACCGACGGGCGCGAGCTGTGCAAGAAGCTGCGCAAGCTGAACGTGAAATGCCCCATCGTGATGCTGACCGGGCACGACACCGATGCGGACACGATCCTGGGTCTGGATGCGGGCGCCAACGATTACGTCACCAAGCCGTTCAAGTTCCCGGTCCTGCTGGCCCGCCTGCGCGCGCAGCTGCGCACGCATGAGCAGTCCGAGGACGCCATCTTCCAGCTGGGGCCGTACACGTTCAAGCCGTCGATGAAGATGCTGATCGACGGCAAGGACCGCAAGATCCGCCTGACGGAGAAGGAGACCAACATCCTGAAGTTCCTGTATCGCGCGCAGGACGGGGTGGTCGCCCGCGACGTCCTGCTGCACGAGGTCTGGGGCTACAATGCCGGCGTGACCACGCATACGCTGGAGACGCACATCTATCGCCTGCGCCAGAAGATCGAGCCCGATCCCTCGAACGCACGCCTGCTGGTCACCGAATCGGGCGGCTATCGCCTAGTCGCCTGATCTGCTGCAAGGCCCCGCCCCCGTGCGGGGCCTTGTCCTTTCTGCATGCGCGCACCAGGCTGGCGGTATGATGCGCGTCGTTTCATGGCTGCTGGTGGGGACGGGCGTCGCGGGTGTCGTGGCGACCGTCGCGGTGGTCACCTACCTGCTGCATTTCGGCTGCGGCTATACCGGTCCGTGCCTCCGATCGACCGCGCAGCTGTGGGGCGCCGTCTTTACGAACGCGGAAAACCTGTTCGTCCTTGCCCCGGCTGGCCTCTGTGCCCTCCTGATCCTGGCGGGCCTCTGGTTGCGTCGGCGGGATCGCGCTCATCGCAGGGATGCGGGAACCGGGCCAAGGCTGCGGCGTTGAAGCCCCGAAGCCCAGTGGTCGGCGGATGCGGCCACACCCCCTCCCTCTCTGCTGCCCCGGCGTTCCCTGCGCCGGGGCGTCTTTTTATCCCGCGCCTCAGCCGCGGCCGTGCGGCGCGGTCCAGTCCGCATCCGGCCCGATGGGGATGATGCGGTGCGGGTTGATCATGTCGTGGCTGTAGTAGTAGTGCCGCGTGACATGGTCGGGACGCACCGTCGCGGCCACGCCCGGCCACTGATACAGCTCGCGCGCCCAGCCCCACAGGTTCGGATAGTCGACCACGCGGCGGCGGTTGCACTTGAAATGCGTGTGATAGACGGCATCGAACCGCGCGATGGTGGTGAACAGCCGCCAGTCGGCCTCGGTGATGCGGTCGCCGGTCAGATAGCGGTCCTCGGCCAGCAGCCCCTCGATCCAGTCCAGGCTTTCGAACAGCGGATGCACCGCCTTGTCATAGGCCTGCTGGGTCGTGGCAAAGCCCGCCTTGTAGACGCCGTTGTTGACCCTGTCGTAGATGCGCTCGTTCACCGCCTCGATGCGCTCGCGCAGCGGTTCGGGCCAGTAGTCGTCGGTGTTGCCGGTCACCGCGTCGAAGGCGCCGTTGAACATGCGGATGATGTCGGCGCTTTCGTTCGACACGATCCGGCCGGTCCGGCGGTCCCACAGCACGGGAACGGTGACGCGCCCCGACATGTCGGGCGTGTCCTTCAGATAGACCTCGCGCAGGTAGTCCAGGCCGAACTGCCGGTCGCCGGTGGCGCCGTCGAAATCGGTCCGGAACTCCCACCCGTCCTTCAGCATCTCGGGGTGGACGACCGAGATGTCGATGTGATCCTCCAGCCCCTTCAGCGCGCGGAAGATCATCGTGCGATGTGCCCAGGGACAGGCATGGCTGACATAGAGATGATAGCGGCCGGTCTCGGCGGCAAAGCCGCCCTCTCCGGTGGGGCCGGGGCTGCCGTCAGCGGTCACCCAGTTGCGGAACCGGGCGGTGTCGCGCTTGAACTCGCCCCCGGTGCTGTCGGTGTCATACCATTCGTCCTTCCAGACGCCGTCCACAAGCTGGCCCATCGGATCTCCCTTCGCTGATCTGCCGGGGCAACGGGCGGGGGGCGGCGTTGTTCCCGGTCAGCCGATGGCGCGGTCGCGCGTCTCGACCCGGATCATCAGCAGCGCGGCCGCGGCCAGGACCAGCAGCACCGCGAAGCCGCCGATGGCGATGCCGAAGCCCTGCGCGAAGACCACCGCCAGGAGGCTGGGCGCCAGGATGCCGCCAAGCCGTGCCATGGCGCTGGCCGTGCCCATGCCGGTGCCGCGCAGATGGGTGGGATACAGCTCGGGCGTGAACGCATAGAGCGCCCCCCAGGTGCCCAGGAGCGCGAAGCTCATCACGATCAGCGCCGTGGCGACCAGCGCCGGCCCGCTGGCCACCGCGAACAGCCCGCATCCCGCCGCGGACAGCAGCAGGAACCCCGCCAGCGTCGGGCGGCGGCCGACAGCCTCTACCCCCCAGGCCGCAAGCGCGTATCCCGGCACCTGCGCCAGCGCCAGCACCACCAGGAAGCCGTATCCGCGCACGAAGCCGAAGCCTTCGGTCGCCAGCTGCCCCGGCACCCAGACAAAGACCCCGTAATAGGACAGCGACACCAGGAACCACACCGCAAGCACGCCGATGGTCGCGCGCCGCAGCGGCGCGGCCAGGATCGACGTGGCCCCGCCCGCGGGCAGGGGCGCGGGACGCAGATGCGTCTCGGGCGGCAGGGGCATGGCGCCGTTCACGGCCAGGACGCGGTCGATGACGGCGCGGGCCTCGGCCTGGCGGCCCTTGCGGACCAGATACATCGGGCTTTCGGGAATCCAGAACCGCAGCACGAAGCCGATCAGCGCCGGCAGCGCCGCGACCAGGAAGATCCAGCGCCACGGCGCCTCGGCCCCCAGGGTCGCCGCGGCCCAGGCCGTCAGCGCCACGACGATGGTGCCCACCGCCCAGAACCCCTCCAGCCAGACCAGCCAGCGGCCACGGTTCCGGGGCGGCAGGAACTCGGCCATCATCGCGTAATCGACCGGCAGCGTGCCGCCCACCGCGACCCCGGTCAGAAAGCGCAGGATCAGCAGCCAGGTGAAGTCCCCCGCCAGCACCGAGGCCAGACCGAAGACCGCATCCATCGCGACGGTGCCGATCAGCACCCATCGCCGCCCGATCCGGTCGGCCAGCCGCCCGAAGCCGAAGGCCCCGAGGAACATGCCCAGGAAGAACACCGTGCCGATCTGCAGCGCGGTCACGCGCTCGACCCCGAAGGTGGCCGCGACCGAGGGCGCGGCGAAACCCACCGCGATGACCTGCATCGCATCCGCCGCCCAGACCAGCCCGAAGATGCCCAGAAGGCGCCACTGGAACCGGCCCGTGCCGCCGCGCGTCAGCGCCTCGTCGATGGTGATCTTCATGGCCGTTCCCCCCAATCCCCGCGCCCCTTGCATAGCGCGCGGGGATCATATGGCAAGCCCGCGCCTCGACAGGGCGGACCCGCGCGGCTAGGGTCCGCGCCCAAAGGAGCCTGCCCATGTTCACCATCGCCACCTGGAACATCAACTCGGTCCGCCTGCGCGAGGGTCTGGTCGCCCGCCTGCTGGAGGAGGAGGCGCCCGACATCCTCTGCCTGCAAGAATGCAAGTCGCCGGTCGAGAAGATCCCCCTGACCCGGTTCGCGGAGCTGGGCTACACCCATATCGTGGCGCGCGGGCAGAAGGGCTACAACGGCGTGGCGATCCTGTCGCGCCTGCCGCTGGAGGATGCGGGCGACCGCGACTATGCGCAGCTGGGCCATGCCCGCCATGTCGCCGCCCGGCTGGAGAACGGGGTGGTGATCCACAACATGTACGTCCCCGCAGGCGGCGACATCCCCGACCGCGAGCAGAACCTGAAGTTCGGGCAGAAGCTGGATTTCCTGACCGAGATGCGCGACGTGTTCCACGCCGACCGGCCGACCCGGTCGATCCTGGTGGGCGACTTGAACATCGCCCCGCGCGAGGACGACGTCTGGTCGCACAGGCAGCTGCTGAAGATCGTCAGCCACACGCCCGTCGAGGTCGAGCATCTGCTGGCCGCGCAGGATGCGGGCGGATGGGTGGACGTCACCCGGCAGGACATCCCGCAGGGGCTGCTCTACAGCTGGTGGAGCTATCGCGCCAAGGACTGGGACGCCGCCGACAAGGGCCGGCGGCTGGACCATATCTGGGCCACCGCCGACATTGCAGGCGCCGCCCATGGCAGCCGCATCCTGCGCCCCCTGCGGGGCTGGGAGGCGCCCAGCGACCACGTCCCGGTCATGGCCAGCTTCGACCTCTAGGCGTTCTCGGCCAGGGCGTGATCGCCCAGGTCCAGCACGTCCTCGTCCTGGCGGTCCCACTCGCGGCGCTCGGCGTCGCTGGCCTGCGGCGAGAACCAGCCGGTGACGGCATAGAGGATGCCGATCAGCGGCGCCGTCCAGCAGGCGAAGGCCAGCGGGATATACAGCAGGTTCGTCAGGTTGCCGTCCATCACGCCCAGCGACAGGGCGGTGATGACGAAGGCCCCGCCCGCGTTCCACGGGATCAGCGGCGACATCAGCGTGCCCCCCTCCTCGACCGCGCGGGACAGGTTCAGCGTGGAATAGCCCATGCCGCGATAGAGCGGCGCATACATCCGCCCGGGCAGCGCGATCGAGATGTAGGGATCGCCCGCCACCACGTTGGTGGCGAAGGCGGTGCCGATGGCGCTGGTCTGGACGGCGGCAAAGCTTTTGACGCGGCCGATGATGGCGTTGATGATCGCCTCCAGGCAGCCGGTCCGCTCCAGCGCACCGCCGAAGCCCAGCGCGATCAGCATCAGCGAGATGGTCCACATCATCGACTGGATGCCGCCCGCGTTCAGCAGGCTGTCGATGTCGGCCACGCCCGTCTCGATCGCATATCCGGACTGGGCATAGGTGAAGACGTCGTGCAGCCCCGCGCCCTGCAGGAAGATCGCGATGATCCCGCCCAGCAGCACCCCCGCGAACAGCGACGGCAGCGGCGGGCGGCGCGTGACGGCCAGCACGATCACCACCAGCGCCGGGATCATCGGCACCCAGCCCAGCGTGAACTGCGCGGCCAGCGTATCGGTGATCGCGTCGATGCGCGCCATGCTGGTCTCGGCCGGAGAGATCAGCCAGGTCCCCGCGATGAAATAGATGACCAGCGCGATCAGCATCGCGGGCACGGTCGTGGGCAGCATGTTGCGGATGTGATCGAAAATGTTCACCCCCGTCACCGCCGGCGCCAGGTTCGTCGTGTCCGACAGCGGAGAGATCTTGTCGCCGAAGAACGCCCCCGACACGACCGCCCCCGCCGTCCAGTAGGCCGGGATGCCGAAGCCCGCGCCGATGCCCATCAGCGCGACGCCCACGGTGCCCACCGTGCCCCAGCTGGTGCCCAGGGACAGCGACACGACCGAACACAGCGCCATGGCCGCGACCAGGAAGATCTGCGGGTTCAGCAGCGTCAGCCCGTAATAGATCAGCGTCGGCACCGTGCCCGACGCGATCCAGACCCCGATGATCATGCCCACCACGATCAGCACCGACAGCGACGGCATGGACACGTGGATGACGTGGAACACCCCCTCGCGGATGTCCATCCACCCCTGCCCGCGCAGGACGCCCAGCAGGCCGGTGATGGCCAGGCCCAGGATCAGCGGGATGTGCGGGGTGAAATCGCCGTAGTAGAACAGCTGCAGCGCCAGGAGACCCAGCGTCAGCACGATGGGCAGCAGGGCCAGCCACAGCGGCGGCAGACCCGGCCGGGTCGGGGATGTCTCTGTCATGGTCGGTGTCCTTCTTGTTTTCACACGGCCGTGAGGGTTGCGTCATCGCAACGCGAAAAGCGGCCCTTTCGTTCGGCCGCCATGCGCCCCATATTGCAGGGGAACACGCCAACCGAACCAGACGGGGCCAGGATGACCATGCTATTCGACGGGGCGCAGACGCCCAAGACCGACGATTTCATCAAGGACGTGACCGAGGCCACCTTCATGGCCGAGGTCGTCGAGGCGTCGATGAAGACCCCGGTCATCGTCGATTTCTGGGCGCCGTGGTGCGGGCCGTGCAAGACGCTCGGCCCCGCGCTGGAGGCCGAGGTCGCCCGCCACAAGGGCCGCGTGCGCATGGCCAAGATCAACGTGGACGAGAACCAGATGATCGCGGGCCAGCTGCGCGTGCAGTCCATCCCGACCGTCTATGCCTTCTTCCAGGGCCAGCCCGTCGATGCCTTCCAGGGCGCGATCCCGCCCAGCCAGATCAAGCAGTTCGTGGACAAGCTGGCCGCCATGTCGGGCGATGACGGGGGCCTCGCGGACGCCATCGCCGCCGCCGAGCAGATGATCGAGGACGGCGAGACCGCCGATGCCGTCGAGACCTTCACCGCCATCATCGGCGAGCTGCCCGACAGCCCCGAGGCCTGGGGCGGGCTGATCCGCGCCCATCTGGCGGCAGGCGACCATGCCGCCGCCGCAGCGACCCTGACCCAGGTGCCCAGCCCCCTGGCCCATGCCGGCCCGGTCGAGGCCGCGCGCGCCCAGCTGGCCCTGGCCCAGCAGGCCGAAAGCGCCGGCCCGCTGGACGATCTGGCCGCCCGCGTCGAGGCCGATCCCGCCGATCAGCAGGCCCGTCTGGAATACGCGCAGGCGCTGCACGCCGCGGGCCGGCTGGAGGAGGCCATCGACATCCTGCTGGACAGCTTCCGTCGCGACCGCGACTGGAACGAGGGTGCCGCCAAGACGCAGCTGATCACCATCTTCGACAGCCTCAAGCCCACCGATCCGGTCGGGCAGAAGGGCCGCCGCCGTCTGTCGTCGCTGATCTTCGCCTGAGCCATGTCGCCGCGTTTCGACCTTCCCGACCGCATTCCGCTGTTCCCGCTGCCCGGCGCCGTGCTGATGCCGCGCGCCCGGATGCCGCTGCACATCTTCGAGCCGCGCTATCTGCAGATGCTGGAGGACACGCTGAAGACCGACCACCGCCTGATCGGCATGATCCAGCCCGAGGGCGACGGTCTGGCCGCGATCGGCTGCGCGGGGCGCGTGGTGGCCTTCTCCGAGACCGATGACGGGCGGATGATGATCTCGCTCGGCGCGGTGTCGCGGTTCCGCCTGCAGGAGGTCGAGGAGGGCTTCGCCCCCTATCTCCAGGGGCGCGTGGACTGGTCGTCCTTCGACCGCGACCGCGGCGGCGCCGAGCAGGACCGCGGCCTGGACCGGGATGCGGTCTTCGCGCTCCTGAACCGCTTCATGCAGGCGAATGCGCTGTCCACCGATTGGGACGCCGCCGCGGAGGCCGAGGACGAGCTGCTGATCAACTCGCTGTCGATGATGCTGCCCTTCGGCCCCGGCGACAAGCAGGCGCTGCTGGAATCCCCCACCCTGTCGGACCGGCGCGAGTTGCTGGTCGGGCTGATCGAGTTCGCCCTGCACGGCGGAGAGAACGAGGACCGACTGCAATGACCGAACCCGCCTTCGACCGCGCCATGATCGAGGCGCTGGTCTGCCCTGTGACGCACACCACCCTGTCCTACGACGCCGCCCGGCAGGAGCTGGTGTCGCGCGCGGCGGGGCTGGCCTTCCCGATCCGTTCGGGCATCCCGATCATGCTGATCGACGAGGCGCGCCAGATCCGCGCCGACGACTGACCGGCCGGATGAACGCCCCCCAAGCCCTGGACGACCGCCCCGTGGCGATCCCGCGCATCGCCCGGCCCGGTCCGGCGCGCCTGCCCGCCTGGCTGCGCGCGGTCGTGCTGCTCTGCTGCCTCGCGGAGGCCGCGACCCAGCTCGCCCCCCTCCTGGGGTTCGAGCGGGCGCGCATTGCCGGGGTGCTTCTGGGCGGCTTCTGGACGCCGCTTTTGCAGGGGGGCGTCGGGCTCTATCCCGGTCAGGGCGTGCTGATGTTCCTGACCTATGGCCTCCTGCATGCGGGGCTGCTGCATCTGGCGATGAACATGATCTCGCTGGTCGCGGTGGGGCGCGAGCTGCAGCGGATGATCGGCTCGGCGCGCATGGCGCTGGTCTATGCGCTGACCCAGGTGGCCGCCGCACTGACCTTCGCGGTCATGGCGCCGCAGGCGGGACCGATGGTGGGCGCCTCCGGGGCGATCTTCGGGCTGGCCGGGGCGCTGGTCGGGCATGCGGCGGTGACGCTGCGCCGCCGCCACCTCTCGACCGGGCCGCTGGTGCGCTCGGTCGGGCTGCTCCTGGTGCTGAACGTGGCGCTGACGCTTCTGCTGCCCTCGATCGCCTGGCAGGCGCATCTGGGCGGCGGCGTCGCCGGGCTGCTTCTGGGCGCCGCCATGGCGCTGACCCCGCGCCGCTGAGCGCGGCCGCGGATCACTCCGGTCGGGGGGTCCGGGGGGCTGGCCCCCCGGCGTCGCGGGACGCAACCGGCTCGGCCTCCGCCTCGGGCGCCGTCGCCTCCTCAGGGTAGGCCACCGCCTCGGCCTCCGCATCGTCCGCGATCGGAACCTCCTCCTCGATCCCCTCGACAGCCATCAGGCGGCGCAGCGCCTGCCGGAACGCGTCGGCCGGGGCATGGACCAGCGCCGCCGCATCCTGCCCCTCGGCCAGATGCTCGGCCACCAGCCGGTGCCCCAGACCGAAGCCGGTCCATTTCCGCATCCGCCCGCGACCCAGGAACCATTCGCCCGCATCATGGTCGCGCCGCGCCCAGCCCGCCGCCGCCTGCTTCAGCGTGCCCGAGACCGGCCGCACCTGATCCCAGGGATCGGCCGGCCCGCCCATCACCTGCAGCACGAAATGCCCCGCCAGACCCTCGCCGACCAGCGCCTCGCCCAGGGACGGCCCGTGCCCCGGACCCTCCCACCGGGCCAGCCGGTGCATCTGGCGGACCAGCGTGCGGCGGAAATGCTCCGGCGTGACGCGGGCGGGGTCCAGCACCAGCTCGATGACGCCGGGGGTGGGCGCCTGGCCCGCGATGCCCCAGTCGGGGACCCCGTGATCGCCCGCCCGCACCACCAGATCGAATCGTGGCAGGTCCAGATGCGCCTCGACCAGCGCCACGACCTCGCGGGCATGGGCGCGGATCTCGGCCATGACCGGGGTCAACGCGCCGCGCGCGTTCAGCATATGCAGCTGCCAGATCGGCATGGCTCTCTCCTCGGCCCCCCTCGGTCAGACCTCGGGGACCAGCACCTCGCGCTTGCCGACATGGTTGGCGCTGCTGACGACGCCCTGCTCCTCCATCTGCTCGACCAGGCGCGCGGCCTTGTTGTAGCCGATGGCCAGCTTGCGCTGGATGTAGCTGGTCGAACACTTGCGGTCCTTGGCGACGATCATCACCGCCTGATCATAGAGCGCGTCGTCCCCGCCATCGCCGCCGCCCAGGCCCAGCACCGCGTCGATGTCGTCGGCCTTGTCATCCTCGGGGCCCTCGACCACGCCCGACTTGTAGCTGGGCGGGCCGAAGGATTTCAGATGCGTCACCACCTCCTCGACCTCCTCGTCGCTGACGAAGGGGCCGTGGATGCGGGTGATCCGCGCGCCGTTGCCCATGTAGAGCATGTCGCCCTGGCCCAGCAGCTGTTCGGCCCCCTGCTCTCCCAGGATGGTGCGGCTGTCGATCTTGGACGTGACCTGGAAGCTGACCCGCGTGGGGAAGTTCGCCTTGATCGTGCCGGTGATGACATCGACGGACGGGCGCTGCGTGGCCATGATCAGGTGGATGCCCGATGCCCGCGCCATCTGCGCCAGGCGCTGGATGCAGGCCTCGATCTCCTTGCCGGCAACCATCATCAGGTCGGCCATCTCGTCGACGACCACGACGATATAGGGGAAGGTCTCGGGCTGGAACTCCTCGGTCTCCCAGATGGCGTCGCCGGTATCCTCGTCGAACCCGGTCTGGACGGTGCGCTTGAACATCTCGCCCTTGCGCAGCGCCTCGATGACGCGGCCGTTATAGCCCTCGATGTTGCGCACGCCCATCTTGGACATCTTGCGATAGCGGTCCTCCATCTCGCCCACGACCCATTTCAGCGCGACGACGGCTTTCTTGGGGTCGGTGACGACCGGGGACAGCAGATGCGGGATGCCGTCATAGACCGACAGTTCCAGCATCTTGGGGTCGATCATGATCAGCCGGCATTCGTCCGGCGTCAGCTTGTAGAGCAGGCTCAGGATCATCGTGTTGATCGCGACCGATTTCCCCGAGCCGGTGGTGCCCGCGATCAGCAGATGGGGCATCTTGGCCAGGTTCGCCACGACCGGATCGCCGCCGATATCCTTGCCAAGCGCCAGGGGCAGCGGCTGCGTGCCGTCGCCGAAGGCGCGGCTGGCGAAGATCTCGCGCAGCAGCACCTTCTCGCGCCGCGCATTGGGCAGCTCGATCCCGATGACTGTGCGGCCGGGGACCGTGCTGACGCGCGCGGACAAGGCCGACATGGAGCGCGCGATGTCATCGGCCAGGCCGATCACCCGGCTGGCCTTCAGGCCCGGCGCGGGTTCCAATTCGTACAGCGTCACGACCGGGCCGGGGCGGACCTCGGTGATCTGGCCCTTGACGCCGTAATCGTCCAGCACAGCCTCCAGCATGCGGGCGTTCTCCATCAGCGCCTCCTGCGACACCGGCACGGCATCGCTGGCCGAAGGCGCGGAGAGCAGCGCCAGCGGCGGGCGCTCATAGGCGGGGCCGTCATCCGCGCGCGACAGGGGCTCGGCGCGGCGGGGGGCGGGACGGGCGGTCTCGGCGGCGGGCAGCGGCGGGGCGGCCTCGGGCATGGAGCCTTGGGGCGCGGGGGTCGCGCCGTCGCGGACCAGACGCTGCGCCACCACCTTCAGGACCGAGGTCTTGGCCGTGCTGGACCGGATCGCGTCGCTGATGCGGCCGCGCACCTCCGCCTCGGAGGGCGGGTCCGCGTCGAAGTCGATGTCGCGCTCGATCAGCTCCGGCTCGATCAGTTCGGGCTCGGGCATCTCGGCCTCCAGCTCGAATTCCGGCGGCGGGGCGGGGCGGCGGCGCGTCGCGACGACCGGGGTCGCGCGGGGCGCGTCGGGTTCCGGCTCGGCCGGTCTGCGCATCCGCGCGACGCCGCGCTGCGTGGCCAGCGCACCCAGGGCCGCGCCCTGCACCGCCGTCATCAGGCCTGCGCGGAAGCGCAGCCACAGCGCCGACAGCTCGGCCCGGTCGAAGCCCAGCACGAAGGCCCCCGCCGCCAGCGTCGCGGCGGCGACCAGCAGGCCCGACAGGCGGATGCCCAGCTGCGCCTTCATCGGCAGCAGGTTCAGCATCGCCCCCATGACCATGTCGCCGAAATGCCCGCCCAGGCCATAGTTCTGCTGCCAGCCGGGTCCCGGCACCAGCGTGCTGGCATAGACCGAGACCAGCGCCACCGCGATCGGCGTGAAGACCGCGCGCATCACCCGCTCCTCGCCCCGGTGCAGCATCATGCGCAGGCCCCAGACCCAGGCCGCGACGACCAGCATCCAGGCCCCCAGCCCCGCGATCATGATCAGCGCCGAGGCGATCATCGCCCCGACCCCGCCCATCAGGTTCTGCGCCGGCGCGTCGGTGGCCGAGCCGAAGGCCGGATCATCGGGCGACCAACTGCCCAGCATCATCGCGACCAGGATGCCCAGCACGATCAGCCCGGCGCCGATCGCCTCCTTGCCGCGCCGCTCCAGCGCGGTGCGGGTGGATTGGTCGAACAGCGGGTCGCGATGTTTCGCCTGCCAGCTTGCCATGTCGTCAGCCCCCCGCCCCGTCGTAAAGAACCGCCCGCAGCCGGGTCAGCGCGTCCCGCGTCTGATCGGCATCGGCAACCAGCGCCACCCGCACGAAGCCCGCGCCCGGATTGGCCCCGTCCACATCGCGCGACAGATAGGCCCCCGGCAGCACCTGGATGCCCGCCCGCGCCCAGAGATCGCGCGCCGCCCGTTCGCCGTCATCGACCGGCAGCCACAAGAAGAACCCGCCCTCGGGCGCCAGATAGCCCGGGATGTCGCCCAGCACCGCATCCGCGATGGCGTATTTCTGCTGGTACAGCGCGCGGGACGCATCGACATGCGCCTCGTCGCTCCAGGCGGCGGCGCTGACCCGCTGCAGCGGCAGCGGCAGCGGCGCCCCGGCATAGTTGCGCAGCTGGCGCAGGCGCGCGACCTGCGCCGCTCCGCCCGCCGCGAAGCCCGAGCGTAGCCCTGGCAGGTTCGACCGCTTGGACAGCGAATTGACCATCACCACCCGATCGGGCAGGCCCATCGCCGTGGCCACGGCCAGGGCGCCCGGCGGCGGCGCATCGCGCCAGATCTCGGAATAGCACTCGTCCGACAGGATCAGGAAATCGTGCCGCTCGGCCAGCGCCACCAGCGTCTCCAGATAGGCGCGGCCCGCGACCGCCCCCTGGGGGTTGGCGGGCGAGCACAGATAGGCGACCCCCACCCGGTCCAGAAGCGCCGGGTCCAGGGCCGCGTAATCGGGCAGGTTGCCGGTCTCGGGCGTCGCGGGGACGAAGATCGGATCGGCCCCGACCGCCGCTGCGGCCACCGCATAGACCTGATAGAAGGGATTGGGAATCAGCACCGCCGCGCGCTGGCCGTTCTTGGTCTCCGGGCACAGCGCCAGGGCGGCGTTGAACAGCCCCTCGCGCGTGCCGTTCAGCACCATCAGCCGCTCGGGCGCGACGTCCAGCCCGTGCCGCCGGCCCAGCCAGCCGCCGATCGCGGCCAGCAGGTCCGGCGCGCCCTCGTTCGGGGGGTATTTCGCGAATCCGGCCAGGCTGTCGGCCAGGATCGGGCCGACGAAATCGGGCATCGCGTGGCGCGGCTCTCCGATGGTCAGAATCGTGGGCTGCGCGCCGGGCTCCAGACCCGGCGTGATGTCCGCCAACAGCGCCCGCAGCCGCGGGAACGCGTAATCCGGCAGGTTCGAGAACCGCGCGGGGAATGCCATCTCTGCCTCGCTTTTCGGGGTCTGCGCCCCGTTCCTGGGCGGAAACAGTAGCGTGATCGCGCCCTTGCGTCCAGCGCCGAGGCCGCCCCGGCCGCGATCAGCCCGCCAGCGCCGCCTCCGCCCCCGCGGCCACCCGCAACAGGTGCCGGTCATGGCCCGCATGGCCCATCAGCGACAGCCCGCAGGCCGGGTGCCCGGTCGGCAGCGTCACCGAGGGCAGGCCCATCAGGTTGGCGATGCGGGTGTTGCGCAGGGTCAGCAGGTTCGCGCGCACGAACTCGGCCGAATCCTCCATCAGCCGCGCGGTCGCGGGCGGCAGGATCGGCACCGTGGGCACCAGGACCGCGTCAAAGCCGCCGGTCACCTCCTTGACCCATTTGCGCCGGATGCGGGCCAGGCTTTCCCAAGCCGCGACGTAATCGGGACCGCTGACATCGGCGCCGCCGCGGAACCGCTCCAGGATGGGCGGCCACATCAGTTCGGGCGCATCCTCGATCTGGGCGCGCCAGATGCCATAGGCCTCGGGCGCGAAGAGCTGCGGCGAGAGCGCCATGGCCCGGTCCAGCCAGTCGGTCGAGACATGCGCGATCTGCGCCCCGGCGCGGGCCAGCCGCTCCACCGCGTCCTGGAAGGCCGCGACCGGCCCGGCCTCGGCCCCGTCGAAGGGCAGCCCCTCCAGCACCATCAGGCGCAGGCCCGCCACGCTGGCCCCCTCCAGGTCCGGGGCGGGCTGATCGGCCAGGATCGCGAAGATCTGGGCGCAGTCCTCGACGCTGCGGGCGATGGGTCCGGCCACGTCGAAGCGGCGCGCCAGCGGCACGACGCCCTTTTCGGGCAGCGCGCCGTGGGTGGGCTTGAACCCCACCAGCCCGTTCCAGGCCGCAGGTACCCGGATCGAGCCGCCGGTATCGGTGCCCACTGCAGCCGCCGCCAGCCCGAGCGCCACCGACACCGCCGCCCCGGAGGATGACCCCCCCGGCGCCAGATCGGGGTCCAGCGCATTGGGCGGGGTCGCGGTCTGCGGGTTCAGGCCCAGCCCGGAAAAGGCCAGCTCGGTCATGTGCGTCTTGCCCAGGCAGACGGTGCCCCGGCGGGCGGCGCGGGCCAGGATGTTGGCGTCCTTGCGCGGCACGCGCCCCTCCAGCAGGCGCGACCCGGCCTCGGTCACGGTGCCGCCGCTGTCGATGTTGTCCTTCCAGCTGATGGCGACGCCGTCCAGCAGGCTGTGGCGGCGCTCCTGCTTGGCGCGGTCATGGGCGGCCACGGCCTCGGACCGGGCGCGGGCGGGGGTCAGCCGGGCATAGATGCGCGCGCAGTCGGGGTGATCCTTCGCGGCAGCCAGATAGGCCTCGGTCTGGTCGATGGGGTCCAGAACGCCCGCCATGATGGCGCGGCCCTGCTGGGTCGCCGATGCGCGCAGCCAATCCATATTCAGAAATCCACCGCGATGCCGTTCTTTTCGTAATCGCCGTAGCGGACGGGCTCGGGCCCCTCGCGGCCACCGTATTCCTTGGGCAGGATCTGGGCGGCGCGGGCGCGGCGGCGCTCCTCGGCCTCGGCCAGGGCGCGCGCGGCGGCGGGCGGAAGGTCGGGTTTGGCATCGCTCATGGAACAATCCTCCGAATGAGGCTATGGGGCGGGATCAGTCTTGAGCATCACTTAGGCAAAGGAAAGCGTTTTGGCAAAGCCGGGCGGCGATATGGCGCGATTGGGCGCGTTGCGATTGATCCAGGGCGTGCGCGAGGGGCGCGCGCTGTCCGACCAGCCCGGCGCGCTGCGCGCCCTGACCGTGGCCGACCAGGCCCGCGCCGCGCGCCTGGCGGCCGAGACGCTGCGCCATCAGGGCCGCGCCGACCGGGTCATCGACCCGCTGGTCGCCCGCAGGCCCGCGCCCCAGATCGCCGATGTCCTGCGCCTGGCCGTGGTCGAGATGCTGGAGCTGGGCGCCCCCGCCCATGGCGTCGTGGGCGCGGCGGTCGATCTGACCCGCACCCTGGGCAAGCGCGGCCAGGCGGCGGCGGGCATGGTGAACGCGGTGCTGCGCAAGGCGTCGAACCATCCCGGTTGGGCCGACCTGCCGCCGCAGACCCTGCCCGAATGGCTGCGCCCCGCGCTGGAGGAGGCTTACGGCCCCGTCATCCTGACCGCGATGGAGGCCGCCCATCAGCAGGGCGCGCCCATCGACCTGACCCTGAAGCCCGGCGCCGTGCCCCCGCCGGGGGCCGAGGCCCTGCCCACGGGATCGTTCCGCCTGCACGGCCCGGTCCATGTCAGCGCCCTGCCGGGTTACGACAGTGGCGACTGGTGGGTGCAGGACGCCGCCGCCGCCCTGCCCGCGCGCCTGCTGGACCCGCAGCCCGGCGAGCGGATCGTGGATCTGTGCGCCGCGCCGGGCGGCAAGACGCTGCAGCTGGCCGCCGCCGGGGCGCAGGTCACCGCGCTGGACATCAACGAGGCGCGGCTGCGTCGCGTGACCGAGAACCTGACCCGCTGCCGCCTGACCGCCGATCTGGTCGCCGCCGATGCGCTGGACTGGCGGCCCGCCGCCGCGCCGGACGCGATCCTGCTGGACGCGCCCTGTTCGGCCACGGGCACCATCCGCCGCCACCCCGACCTGCCCTTCATCCGCGACGGCCACGGCATCGCCGAGCTGATCGAGCTGCAGGCCGCGATGCTGGATCATGCCTTGTCGATCCTGCGCCCGGGCGGGCGGCTGGTCTTCGCCACTTGCTCGCTGATCCCCGACGAGGGCGAGGTGCAGATCGACGAGGCCCTGGCCCGCCACCCCGGCCTGACCGTGGAACGCCCCGACCTGCCCGGCATCGACCCCGCCTGGATCACCGAGGAAGGCGGGCTGCGCCTGCGCCCCGATCTCTGGGCCGACAGGGGCGGCATGGACGGCTTCTACATGGCGCGATTGCGCAAGCCCGGCTGAACGGAACCGTCGGGCGGCCCCGCGGCTTGATCCGGCGGACCCATGATGCGGAGGATGCCATGCGCCTGACCACCATCGCCGTCGGACTGAAACTGGCCCAGGCCGTGCTGAGCACGCGCGGCGCGACCACCGCGGCCCGCGGCGCGGGGGGCCTTGCCTCCGGGA
This sequence comes from Paracoccus sp. ME4, assembly GCF_046736325.1. GTDB lineage: Bacteria > Pseudomonadota > Alphaproteobacteria > Rhodobacterales > Rhodobacteraceae > Paracoccus. Next base: position 234,734 of record NZ_CP151276.1, on the reverse strand, counting down.
TCGGCACCGCCGTGATGATCGTCAGCGCCCTGCAGCTGGCCCGGCAGGTCTTCGGCCGCCGCCGCTAAGCGGCTGGACGGCGCGCGCCGGGAGGGGTAATCGGGCGTCAAACCAGATGACGAGGCCCCCATGTCCGACCCCGTTGCCATCCGGCGCGCCCTGATCTCCGTTTCCGACAAGACCGGCCTGATCGACTTCGCCCGCGCCTTGGACGCGCGCGGCGTGCAGATCCTGTCGACCGGCGGCAGCGCCAAGGCGCTGCGCGATGCGGGCCTGAGCGTCACCGACGTGGCCGATGTCACCGGCTTCCCCGAAATGATGGACGGCCGCGTCAAGACGCTGCATCCGGCGGTGCATGGCGGCCTGCTGGCCCTGCGCGACAATGCCGACCATGTGGCGGCGATGGAACAGCACGGCATCGGCGCGATCGACCTGCTGGTCGTGAATCTCTATCCGTTCGAGGAGACGGTCGCCAAGGGTGCGGCCTATGACGACTGCATCGAGAACATCGACATCGGCGGCCCGGCGATGATCCGGGCTGCCGCCAAGAACCACGGTTTCGTCACCGTGGTCGTGGACGTTCAGGATTACGACGCGGTCCTGGCGGAACTGGACGCGAATGGCGGCACGACCCTGCCCTTCCGCCAGCGGATGGCGCAGACGGCCTATGCCCGCACCGCCGCCTATGACGCCGCCGTCAGCACCTGGATGGCCGAGGCCATCGGAGAGGCCACGCCACGCCGCCGTGCCTTCGCGGGCACGCTGGCCCAAGGCCTGCGCTATGGCGAGAACCCGCATCAGCAGGCGGCCTTCTATGTCACCGGCGAGGCGCGCCCCGGCGTGGCCACGGCCCAGCAGCATCAGGGCAAGGAGCTGTCCTACAACAACATCAACGACACCGATGCCGCCTTCGAGCTGGTGTCCGAATTCGACCCGGCGGACGGCCCCGCCTGCGCGATCATCAAGCATGCCAATCCCTGCGGCGTGGCCCAAGGCGCGACCGCGCTGGAGGCCTACAAGCGGGCGTTTGATTGCGACCGCACCTCGGCCTTTGGCGGGATCATCGCGCTGAACCAGCCGCTGGACGGCGCCACCGCCGAGGAGATCGTCAAGATATTCACCGAGGTCGTCATCGCCCCCGATGCCGACGCGGATGCGCGCCGCATCTTTGCGGCCAAGAAGAACCTGCGCCTGCTGACCACGGGCGGGCTGCCCGATCCGCGCGCGGGCGGGCTGACCTTCCGGCAGGTGTCGGGCGGCATGCTGATCCAAGGGCGCGACAACGGCCATGTGGCCCGCGCCGATCTGCGCATCGTGTCCGACCGCCAGCCGTCGGAGCAGGAGCTGGCCGACCTGATGTTCGCCTGGACCGTCGCCAAGCACGTGAAATCCAACGCCATCGTCTATGCCAAGGACTTGGCCACCGTCGGCATCGGCGCGGGCCAGATGAGCCGCGTGGACAGCACCCGCATCGGGCGGCGCAAGTCCGAGGACATGGCCGAGGCCCTGGGCCTGACCGAGCCGCTGACCAACGGTGCGGCAGTGGCCTCGGACGCGTTCTTCCCCTTCGCCGACGGCATCGAGGCTCTGGCCGAGGCCGGTGCGCGCGCGGTCATCCAGCCCGGTGGCTCGATGCGCGACGACGAGGTGATCGCGGCCGCGAACCGCCTTGGGCTGGCGATGGTCCTGACCGGCCAGCGCCACTTCCGCCACTGATGGCCGCGCCCGCGAAGCCCGTCGCGGCCCGCAAGGCCCGCCCGTCCCGGCCCCCCGCCCGCAGCGACATGCGGCTGGTCCTCTGGGTCGCGCTGGCGATCTTTCTGGCCGACCAGGCGCTGAAATACTGGGTCGTGCATGTGCTGGCCCTGGACCGGGTGCGGGCCATCGACGTTTTCCCGCCCTGGCTGAACCTGCGCATGGCGTGGAATCAGGGCGTGAACTTCGGCCTGATGGCCTCGGACACCGACATCATGCGGTGGGTGCTGATCGGGGTCGCGCTGGTCATCTGCACCTGGGTCTGGATCTGGGTCTGGCGCGCGAGGCTGGGCCGCTTCGCCCGCGTCGCGGCGGGGCTGCTGATCGGGGGTGCCCTGGGCAACGTGGTGGACCGCGCCCTGTATGGCGCGGTGGCCGATTTCCTGAACATGTCGCTGCCGGGGTGGCAGAACCCCTACAGCTTCAACGTGGCCGACATCTCGATCTTTGCGGGGGCCATCGGGCTGGTGCTGATGCCGCAGTCCAAGGATGCGGGCAGGCCCGCGAAACCCGCCGCGAAGCCCGCGCCCAAGACCGCGCCCCGCCCCGCCCCACCCAAGCCCGCGGCACAGCCGCCGGCCCCGGTCACGCCGCGCCAGGGCGACCTGTTCGCGCGCCCCGACCAACAGGGTCGTGACGGCGACGGAAAACCGGGCTAGAACGGCGCAAAGGATCGAAGGGGGCAGGACATGCGGACAAGCACGCTGGTGATCGGATTTGCGGCCGCGATGGTCCTCTCCGCCTGCGGTGGCGGCACGCTGAACAACATCAAGGCCGGACAGGTCGGACCGGACGAATTCGCCATCCTGCCCACGCGCTCGCTGTCCATGCCGCCCGATCTGGCGGTGCTGCCCGCGCCCACGCCGGGCGGCGCGAACATCACCGACCCCAACCCGCAGGGCGACGCCGTCGCGGCCCTGGGCGGCAGCCCCGAACGCCTGGCCGATCGCGGCGTGGGCGCGGCGGACCAGGCGCTGGTGGCGCAGGCCGCGCGGACCGGCAGCGATCCGGCCATCCGCCAGCAGCTGGCGGTCGAGGACGCGCAATGGCGCGCCCGCAACGGCCGCCGCCCGCTGGAGCGGATCGCGGGGACCCCGGTCTATCAGCGCGCCTATGCGCCGATGGCGCTGGACGGCGTGGCCGAGCAGCGCCGCTGGCAGCGCGCGGGGGCGATCACCTCGACCGCGCCGGCACCCGCGGCGCGCTGAGACCATGACGATCGATGAGCTGCGGGCCGATTTCGACCCGCTGGCGCCGGGATTCGGTGCCGATCCCTGGCCCGCCTATGACCGGCTGCGGGCCCAGCCCGGCCTGCCCTTCTGGGCCGGGTTCGACGGGCATCTGGCCGCGCGGATGGCGGATGTGCGCGCCATCGCGCTGGACCGGCGCATGGTGCGCGACCCGGCGGCCTTCGCCCCGCCCGAGCAGGTGCGGGCGATGCAGGTCGCGGGCAATTTCCACGACATGCCGTTTCACGAACGCTTCGTGCAGACCTCGATGCTGGACACGGACGGGCCGGATCACGACCGGCTGCGGCGGGCGGTCTTTCCGTTCTTCACCAAGACCCGGCTGGAGGGGCTGCGCGGTTTCGTCACGGACTGGGTCGATGCGGCGCTGGACCCGCTGATCCCGCAGGGGCGGATCGACTTCACCGCCGATCTGGCCGCGCATCTGCCGGGGCAGGTCATCGGTCATCTGATCGGCACCGAACCCGATCTGGCCCCGCAGATGACGAGGTGGTCCGACGACGTGGTGTCCTATTTCGACATCGACCGCACCGCGGCGAAGAAGGCCCGCGCCGAGGAGGCGACGCGCCTGTTCGCCGAGCTGCTGGAGGACCTGCATGCCGAGCGCGCGGCGCGGCCCCGCGACGACCTGATGTCGGCGATGATCGAGGCCGAGCGCGCGGGCCTGATGACACATGACGAGCTGATCGCCACGATCATGCAGATCCTGCATGCCGGGCACGGATCGACCATCGACGTGCTGGGATCGGGCCTGGTCGCGCTGCTGGAGCATCCCGACCAGGCGGCGCTGCTGCGGGCCGAGCCGGGTCTGATGCCGCAGGCGGTGCAGGAGATGTTCCGCTTTGCCGCGCCGCTGCCCTTCTTTCACCGCTATGCGTCCGAGGACCTGACGATCTGCGGCCGGGACTGGCCCAAGGGGACGAAGTTCGGGCTGCTTTACGCTGCGGCCAACCGCGACCCGGCGGCCTTCGACGCGCCCGATCGGTTCGACGTGCGGCGCAGGCCCAACGTGCATCTGGCCTTCGGGACGGGGGTGCATGTCTGTCTGGGCAACAACCTGGCGCGGCTGAACATGGAGGTGCTGTTCGCGGCGCTGCTGGACCGCGCGCCGGGGCTGGCGGGGGACGGGCCGGTGCGCTGGAAGGCCGGGTTGCAGGCGCACGGGCCGGTCTCTCTGCCGCTGCGGCTGGCCTGACGGCGCAAGGTGCGCCGCGCCGCCCCCCATCGAGGGGGCCGGCGCGGCGGTCGGCCTTGCGGCCTCCGGCCCGCCCTCTCGGGGCCCGCACAATCGCGCGAGGGCGGCTTGCGCGGCCTGTCGGGGCGGTCCAAGTTGCGGGCAGCAAGAGGAGGTTGCACCACCCATGCGTCACCCCGCATCCCGCCCCCGGTCGTCCGGAAGGGCCCCCGCGCTGGCCGCGCTTCTGGCGCTGAGCACCGCGATGTCCGCCCTGCCCGCGCTGGCGCAGGACGCCCCCATGCCCGAGGCCGCCACCGTCCCGCCGGATGCCGGCGCGGCGATGCCCGAGGGCATCAGCCATTTCACCCTGCCGAACGGTCTGGAGACCGTGGTCATCCAGGACGAGCGCGCGCCCGTGGTCGTCCAGATGGTCTGGTACCGGATCGGCGCCGCCGACGAGGTGCCGGGCAAGTCCGGCATCGCGCATTACCTGGAGCACCTGATGTTCAAGGGCACCGACACCCTGGAGCCCGGCGAGCTGTCCAAGACCGTGACCGCCAATGGCGGCAGTGACAACGCCTTCACCTCGTGGGATTTCACGGCCTATTTCCAGCGCATCGCCAGCGACCGCCTGCCCCTGGTGATGGAGATGGAGGCCGACCGCATGGCCAACCTGAACATCCGCGACGAGGACTGGCAGGCCGAACGCCAGGTCGTGCTGGAGGAACGGGCGCAGCGCGTGGACAGCGACCCGACCGCGCTGTTCATGGAGGAGATGAACGCGATCGTCTATGACAACCACCCCTACGGCCGCCCGATCATCGGCTGGCGCGACGAGATCGAGGCGCTGACCCGCGACGACGCGGTGGCCTGGTACAACGAGCATTATTCTCCGAACGAGGCGGTCCTGGTGATCGCAGGCGACGTCACCCCCGAGGAGGCCCGCGCCCTGGCCGAGGAGCATTACGGCGCCATCCCCGCCAAGGGCGAGGCCGAGCCGCGCCTGCGCCCGCAGGAGCCGCCCAAGCGGACCGAGCGGCGGATCGAGATGTCGGACCCGCGCGTGGCCCAGCCCCGCATGATCCGCACCACGCTGGCCCCCGAGCGCAATCCGGGCGAGCAGGAGCAGGCCGCCGCGCTGAGCGTGCTGGCCGCGCTGCTGGGCGGGTCGTCGCAGACCTCGGTCCTGGCGCAGGAGCTGATGCTGCCGGGCAAGGCGCTGTGGGCCGGGGCCAGCTATGACGGGCTGTCGCTGGACGCGACCGAGTTCAGCCTGTCGCTGATCCCCGCGCCGGACGTGACGCCCGAGGAGGCCGAGGCCGCGCTGGACGAGGTGATCGAACGGTTCCTGGCCGAAGGTCCCGACCCGGAGGCGCTGGAGCGGGTCAAGGTGCAGATCCGCGCCGAGGAGATCTATGGCCGCGATTCGGCCCATGGCCGCGCCTATGACTATGGCCAGGGCCTGTCGACGGGTCTGGGCGTGCAGGACGTGAACGACTGGCCCGCCGTGCTGGACGCGGTCACGGCCGAGGACGTGATGGCCGCCGCGCGGCTGGTGCTGACCGAGGGCGGGGCGGTCACCGGCTGGCTGACCCCGGCCCCGGTCGACACCGCCGCGGCCGCCGATGCAGCGCCCGCGCCCCAAGTCCCCGCATCCGAGGCGCCCGCGCCCGAAACCCCCGAACAGAACCCCGAGGTGCAAGGATGATCCGTGCCGCCATCGCCACCGTCCTGGCCCTGCTGGCCGTGCCCGCGCAGGCCATCGAGATCCAGGACGTCACCTCTCCGGGCGGGATCAAGGCCTGGCTGGTCCAGGACGACAGCATCCCCTTCGTCGCGCTGGACATCCAGTTCCGCGGCGGCGCCAGCATGGACACGCCCGACCGGCGCGGCGCGGTGAACCTGATGTCGGCGCTTCTGGAGGAGGGGGCAGGCAACCGCAACGCCACGGAATTCGCGACCGCGGTCGAGGATCTGGGTGCGCGGCTGTCCTTCTCGGCCAGCGACGACACCCTCTCCGTGGGCTTTCAGGCGCTGAGCGAGAACCGCGACGAGGCCGCGGACCTTCTGGCGCAGGCGCTGACGCAGCCGCGCTTCGACGACGACGCGCTGGCCCGCGTGCGCGCGCAGGTGCAGGCGGTGATCCGCTCCGAGGCGACCGACCCGAACAGCATCGCCGCCAAGGAGATGGCCGCCCAGGCTTGGGGCGATCATCCCTATGCGACCTCGATCAACGGGACGCTGGAGGGTGTCGCGGCCCTGGGCCGGCAGGACCTGGTGGCGGCCAAGAACCGCGTGCTGGCGCGCGACCGGGTGGTCGTGGGCGCGGCGGGCGACATCTCGGCCGAGGAGCTGGGGCTGCTGCTGGACCGCATCCTGGGCGGGTTGCCGGAACAGGCCACCGCGCCCCTGCCGGAACCCGCGCCCCTGCAGCTGACCGGGGGCGTCACGGTGATCGATTGGGACAGCCCGCAGACGGTCGTGGCCTTTGCCGGGCCGGGGCTGGCCATCGACGATCCGGACTATTTCGCGGCGGTCGTGGCCAACCACATCCTGGGCGGCGGCGGCTTCAGCTCGCGGCTGATGGAGGAGATCCGGGAGAAGCGCGGCCTGACCTATGGCGTCGGCACCGCGCTGGCCACCGGGCTTTACGGGCAGAGCTGGCAGGGCGGCATGGCCGGATCGAACGCCACCACGGCCGAGGCGATGGCGCTGATCCGCGCGGAATGGGCGCGCATGGCCGAGGGCGTGACCGAGGCCGAGCTGGACGCCGCCAAGACCTATCTGACCGGGGAATACCCGCTGCGCTTCGACGGGAACGGGCGCATCGCGTCGATCCTGGCGGGGATGCAGCTGATCGGATTTCCCATCGACTACATCGACACGCGAAACGCCAAGGTCGAGGCGGTCACGGCCGAGGACGTGACCCGCGTGGCCCAACGCCTGCTGGACCCCGAGGCGCTGCGCTTTGTCCTAGTCGGACGCCCCGAGGGGGTCGAGGGCGACACGCCCGTCACGAACTGATCCCCCCGGACCGGGGGGACCGCGCGCCGCGCCCCGCTGGGGCGCGGCGCGGGCGCGACCGACGGCAGGCCCGCGAATCTCTGGCCAGGGCGGGGCGGACTTGCTAGATATCGCGGGATGAACAGCCACAGCCCCAAGATACGGCCCGTGATCCGCCAGCTGGACGAGGCCACCGCCAACCGCATCGCGGCGGGCGAGGTGGTCGAGCGCCCCGCATCGGCCGTCAAGGAGCTGGTGGAGAACGCGCTGGACGCTGGCGCCACCCGCATCGACATCGCCATCGAGGAGGGCGGCAAGCGCCTGATCCGCGTCACCGATGACGGCTGCGGCATGCTGCACGAAGATCTGCCGCTGGCCCTGTCGCGCCATGCGACCAGCAAGATCGACGGATCGGACCTGCTGGCCATCACCAGCTTTGGCTTTCGCGGCGAGGCGCTGCCGTCGCTTGGCGCGGTCGGGCGGCTGACCATCACCTCGCGCGTCGCGGGGGCCGATGCGGCGGTGATCGCGGTGACCGGGGGCCGGCAGGCACCGGTCCGCCCGGCGGCGGGCAATCCGGGCACCGTGGTCGAGCTGCGCGACCTGTTCTTCGCCACTCCCGCGCGGCTCAAGTTCCTGCGCACCGACCGGGCCGAGACGCAGGCCGTGGCGGACACGCTGCGCCGCCTGGCCATGGCCGCGCCGCATGTGGGCTTTGCCCTGACCGCCGACGGGCGCGAGATCCTGCGCGCGGATGCCGAACAGGGCGACCTGTTCGGCGCGCTCAAGGCGCGGCTGATGCGGATGATGGGCCCCGACTTCATCGACAATGCCCTGCCCATCGACGCGCTGCGCGACGACATCGCGCTGAGCGGCTTCGCCGCGCTGCCCACCTATTCGCGGGGCGCGGCGGTGGCCCAGCACCTGTTCGTGAACGGCAGGCCGGTGCGCGACAAGCTGCTGACCGGGGCGCTTCGGGCGGGCTACATGGATGTGCTGGCCTCGGGGCGGCACCCGGCGGCGGTGCTGTTTCTGGAATGCGACCCGCAGCTGGTGGACGTGAACGTGCACCCGGCCAAGGCCGAGGTGCGGTTCCGCGACCCGCAGGCGGCGCGCGGCCTGATCGTCAGCGCGCTGCGCCATGCGATGGCGGGGGCGGGGCATCGCGCCTCGGGGACGGTCGGGGCGGCGACGCTGGCGGCCTTCCGGCCCGAACCGGCGACGGCGCCGCAGCCCGAACGCCAGCCGACCCTGGCCTGGCAGCCGGACCGCCCCTCGGCGGCGGCCCTCGCGGCGGGGCTTGCCGCGCAGATGCCGGGCTTTGCCGAGACCCCCTCGGCGCGGCTGGAGGCGGAACCCGCGACCGACGCGCCCCCGACAGACGCGCCCCTGGGCGCGGCGCGGGCGCAGATCCATGAGAACTACATCATCGCCCAGACCGCCGACGGGCTGGTCATCGTCGATCAGCACGCCGCCCACGAGCGGCTGGTCTATGAGCGGCTGAAGGCGCAGGCCGCGGCATCGGGCATCCCGTCCCAGGCCCTGCTGATCCCCGAGATCGTGGAGCTGACCCCGGCCGAGGCCGCCCGCATCCTGGCGCTGGCCCCCGATCTGGCGCGGCTTGGCCTGGCGATCGAGCCCTTCGGTCCGGGCGCCGTGGCGCTGCGCGAGGTGCCCGCGATGCTGGCGCGGCTGGACGGCCGGGCGCTGATCCGCGACATCTTGGACGATCTTGACGACCAGGGCGCATCGGACCGGCTGCAGGCGCGGATCGACGCGGTCCTGTCGTCGATGGCCTGCCACGGATCGGTCCGCTCGGGCCGCCGCATGACCGCGGAGGAGATGAACGCCCTTCTGCGCGAGATGGAGCGCACGCCCCGGTCGGGCCAGTGCAACCACGGCCGCCCCACCTGGGTGAGGCTGGCGCTGAGCGACATCGAACGGCTGTTCGGGCGGCGCGACTGACCGCCACGCCCCGCTTGACCGCGCGCCGCGCCCGGCCGATGCTGGCCCGCGCAACCGGAGACATGCCATGCTGCCGATCGCCTTGGACAAGATCGCCCATATCATCATCCAGGCCCGCGACCATGACAGCGGGGTGAACCCCTGGGCGCATCAGGGGGGCGGGCGCCAGCACGGCACGCGCCACGCGCTGCACGACTTCATCGCCGACCTGAACGAGGACGAGCAGGCCGCGCTGGTGGCGGTCATGTGGATCGGGCGCGACAGCTTCGAGCCGGAGGAGCTGGATGAGGCGATGCGCACCGCCCGCGCCGAGCGCACGGTGCCGACCGAGGACTACCTGATGGGAGAGCCCCGCCTGGCCGATCTGCTGGAGGCGGGGCTGGAGGCCCTGGGCATCCCGCCCGAGGCCGCGGAGGACGATCTGCACCGTCCCGTGTGACGGACCCGGCGGCCGCAGCCGCCCGGCCCACGGTCAGCCCTGCGGGGTGATGCGGATCAGCTGGCCGTTCTCCTCGTCGGTGATGACGTAGATGGCGCCGTCCCGGCCCACCTCGACCTCGCGCACGCGGCCGATGCCCTGGGCGTGGCGGTCCTCTCCCATCACCCGGTTCTCCTGGATGTCCAACCGGATGATGTCGGCCGATTGCAGCCCGCCCAGCAGGGCGTGTCCCTGCCATTCGGGGAACAGGTCGCCCTCATAGAAGGTCATGCCGCTCAGCGCGGGCGAGGGGTCCCAGTAATAGACCGGCTGGTCGGTCCCCTCGACCTGGGTCTGGCCCATCTGGGCACCGCTGTAGTCGGTGCCGTAGGTGGCCAGGGGCCAGCCGTAGTTCCGGCCGCCCTCGATCGCGTTCAGCTCGTCGCCGCCGCGGGGGCCGTGCTCGTTCATCCACAGCTGCCCGTCGGGACCCATGGCCGCGCCTTGGATGTTGCGGTGGCCGATGGACCAGATCTCGGGCAGCGCGCCCTCGATGCCCGCGCCGGCGGGGCTGCCATCCATCGCGTCGATGCGGATGATCTTGCCCAGGGTGGCCTGCGGGTCCTGCGCATACTGGCGCGGTTCGGGGTCGCTGCGCTCTCCCAAGCCCACGAAGATGTGGCCCTCGCCATCATGCACGATGCGCGCGCCGAAGTGCTTGGTCGAGGCCCAGGCCGGCTGCTGCTGCCAGATGCGCTGCACCTCGGTCATGGTGGTGCCGTCCTGGGACAGCACGCCGGTCGCGACGGCGGTGGCGTTGGTGCCGTCGCCCCGCGGTTCGGCATAGGTCCACCAGACGCGGCGGGTCTGGGCGAAATCCTCGGCGACCGACACGTCGTGCAGGCCGCCCTGATCGCGGGCATCGACCTCGGGCAGGCCCTCGATCGGCTCGGACAAGGTGCCGTTGCCGTCATAGATGCGCATCCGCCCCGGCCGTTCGGTGATCAGCCACTGTCCGTCGGGCAGTTCGGTCAGACCCCAGGGATGCTCCAGCCCCTCGATCAGCACGCGCTGCGTCAGGGCGACATTGCCCGAGGTCAGCTCCGGCGCGCGGGTCTGACCCTCGAAGGCGGGCTCCTGATTGTAGGCGGCGCCATGGGGGGCGGCGGCGTTGAAGTCCTGCGCCATGGCCATCGTCGTCAGCAGTCCGGCGGCGGCAAGGGTCGTCAGGCTCGTGGTCGTGCGATGGGCGCGGCGCGTCATGGGGTCCTCCGGAACAGATGAATACGCGGGTCAATCCGCGCGCCCCGGTTGCGTTCCCGGCCGCCCCGTCACGATGGTGTCAGCCCCTCGTGAACGCCCGGCTGGAGCCGCGCCAGATGCTGGCGATAGAGAGCCTCGGCCCGCCCCCAGGCCCCCTCCTGTGGCGCGTCCAGCGCCTCCAGCACGGGCAGCAGCTGGGCCGCGTAATCCTCGCTGCTCTCGCGCGGCAGCATCGAGGGCAGGTTGTCGATCGCCATCACATCCAGCACCGGGGCCTCGGCCACGCGCAGGACCGGCGCCTGCCAGTCGGTCGTGCGGTCATAGACCTTGATCGGGGAGAAATCGCTGGTCGGGTCGCAGGCCACGTCGCCGATGACGCCAAGGGTGCGGCCCGGCCTGACGGCCTCGGGCGCGACGAAGACCGGCGCGCCGGGATGGGCCAGGATCGCGTTGATCAGGATGTCGTGCATCAGAATCTCGGGGAAGGGGCCGCCATGGGCGGTCTCGGCCATGTCCCAGCCCGTGACGCGGACCCCCATCGCGGTCAGCAGGTCCGACGCGCCGCTGCCGACGCGGCCCTTGGCGCCGATGACGATGGCGCGGGGCCGCGGGCGGCCTGTGGCATCCATGCGCGCGCGCAGGTCGTCCTGCATCAGGTGGCGGTCGGGATAGGCCCGGACCGGCGGGCAGATCCCGCCCGACTGCTGCGCGGCCCAGGCCATCAGCGACACCGCCGCCCCCGCATAGCCCGCCCAATAGCCGAAGGCCGCCAGCCGCCGCCCGGTCTCGTCCGTCAGGTATTCCAGGTCCAGAAGCGTCCCGCCCCCGTCGCGGAACCGGCCCTGCAGCACCTGCCCGGCGGGCTGGCCCTTGAAGGCATGGCCGAACATGATGTGGCGGTGCGTCAGGGGCGTGCCGTTCTCGGGCAGCTCCTTGAGGCCAAAGATGATCGCATCGGCAGGGGCGCCGGGCCAGCTGCCCTCGGGCGCGACGGCCGCACCGGCGGCGGCGTAATCCTCGGTGGGGATGACGCGGCGGGCGCTGTCCTCGACCGTGACGCGCATGCCGCGCGCGATCAGGTGCCGGACCCCGTCCGGGGTGATGCCCACCCGATCCTCGTTCGGGCGACTCTCCGCCCTGACCCACAGATGTGTCATTCCGACCTCCGACCGATCCCCGACAGCCAAGGCTTAGGTCACGCGGCATTCCGCCGCAAGCCGCGGCCGGAACTCCGCGCCCCCCCGTCGGTTCCGCCCCGTCGATCCGAAATCCCGACAGCAACAGGAGGCACCATGCTGCTGACCCGTCGAACCGGCCTGACCCTGGCCGCAACCCTCGCGGCCACCACCGCCCTTCCCGCCCATGCCCAGGACGGCGAGTTCCGCCATGAGGTCGAGGGCGGCGAGGTGGTGATCCATCCCGTCGATCACGCCAGCATGGTGCTGGAGACCCCGGCCGGGGTGATCTATGTCGATCCCGTGGGCGGTGCCGAGGCCTATGCCGAGCTGCCCGCGCCCGACCTGATCCTGATCACGCACGAACATGGCGACCATTACGACCAGCCCACGCTGGACGCCCTGCCCGAGGTGCCGGTGATCGCCAATCCCGCCGTCGCGGGCATGCTGCCAGAGGCCATGGCCGGGCGCGCCACCACGATGGAGAACGGCGACACCGGAGAGGCCCTGGGCCTGCCGGTCGAGGCGATCCCCGCCTACAACACGACCGAGGACCGGCTGCAGAACCATCCGCAGGGCCGCGACAACGGCTATGTGCTGACCGTCGGGGGTTCGCGCTTCCTGATCGCCGGCGATACCGAGGACACGCCCGAACTGCGCGCGCTGACCGATATCGACGTGGCCTTCCTGCCGATGAACCTGCCCTACACCATGTCGGTCGAGCAGGCGGCCGAGGCCGTCGCGGCCTTCGCCCCCGCGGTCGTCTATCCCTATCACCACCGCGGCAGCGACCTGGAGGCGTTCACCCGCCTGGTGGAGGAGAGCGGCGCCCCGACCGAGGTCGTGATCGCGCCGTGGTATCCCGAGGGCGAGGGGTCCTGACCTAAAACGGCACCTTTGCCGAGAACCCGCTCTGCACCCCGCTGTCGGGGTGGCGGAACCGCAGGCTCTCGGCATGCAGCATCAGGCGGGGGTGGTCGGCGGCCGCCCCCGTCGCGTACAGCGGATCGCCCAAGATCGGGTGGCCCAGGGACGCCATGTGGACGCGCAGCTGATGGCTGCGCCCGGTCACCGGCATCAGCCGCACGCGGGTCTCCCCGTCGGTCGCGCGCACCACGCGCCAGTCGGTCTGGGCAGGACGGCCCTCGGCATGGTCCACCTTCTGGCGCGGCCGGTTCGGCCAGTCGACGATCAGCGGCAGATCGACCCGGCCCGTCGCAGGCTCCAGCCGCCCGGCCAGCCGCGCGACATAGACCTTGCGGGTCTGCCGCTCCTCGAACTGCCTGGACAGGTGGCGCTGCGCATGGGGCGTCAGCGCAAAGACCATGACCCCCGACGTGTCCAGGTCCAGCCGATGCACCAGCAGCACGGTCGGAAAGGCGCCGCGCAGCCGCGCGATCAGGCAGTCGGCCCGATCCTCCCCGCGCCCCGGCACCGACAGCAGACCCGCCTGCTTGTCCACGACCAGGACCTGATCGTCGGCATGCAGGATGACCGGCGCATCGGGCGGCGGCGCATAGACGAAATCGCTCATTTCCAGACGAGGCGGACCGCCAGCCCCGCGAACATCACGGCGGCGATCTTGTTGACCAGCCCCAGACGCTTGCCGATCACCGCCCCGGCCAGCCCGCCGACGATGCCATAGCCCATCGTGACCAGCGTCCCGGTGAAGGCGAAGATCAGCCCCAGCCCCAGGATCTGCTGCCAGACCGGCCCCCAGGCCGGGTTGGTGAACTGCGGCAGGAAGGCCAGCAGGAACAGCACCGGCTTGGGGTTCAGCGCATTGGACAGGAACCCCCGGCGGATGATGTTCCAGACGCGCACGCTGCCCCGCGCGGACGGGTCCACGTCGCCCGACCGCCAGCTCTTCCAGGCCAGCCACAGCAGATAGGCCGCGCCCGCATACTTGATCGCGCTCAGCGCCTCGGGATGGGCCGCGACGATCGCGCCCAGACCCACGGTGGCCAGCGCCACATGCATCAGCACGCCCAGTCCCACGCCGAACCCCGCCCAGGCCCCGGCCCGCGGCCCGCCCTGGATGCCGCAGGCGCTGGCAAAGAACACGTCCTGCCCGGGCGCGAAGTTCAGGACCAGCCCGCCCGCGATGAAGGCCGTCAGCTGTCCCGCGGGAATGTTCGCCAGCGTCTCCCAGATCATCGCGCGTCCCCGCCTTTGCTCACAGCCGCCCGAAGACGTCGGCCAGGATGGCCGTCAGCGCGTCGGCATCGCGCTGATCGAAGGCGTCGGGCCGGTCGCTGTCGATGTCCAGAACCCCGATCAGCCGTCCGCCCGCGCCCATCACCGGCAGCACGATCTCGGACCGGGTGCTGCTGGAACAGGCGATATGGCCAGGAAAGGCCTCGACATCGGGGACGATCTGCACCGCGCGCGTGCGCGCCGCCGCCCCGCAGACCCCGCGGGCAAAGGGGATGACCAGACAGCCATGCCCGCCCTGATAGGGCCCGATCTTCAGCAGCTCGGGCGCCACCACGCGATAGAATCCGGTCCAGTCGAATCGGTCGTCGGAATGGTGCAGCTCGCAGGCCACGGTGGCCATCAGCGCGACCTCGTCGGTCTCGCCCTCGCACAGGGCCCGGATGCGGGCCGCCAGATCGTCGTAATCGCTCATGCGCCAATCCTTACGCGCGCCCATCGCGACAGGAAAGCCCGCCCCCTTCTTCTTCGGAAAAATATCCCGGGGGGAGTCCGCAGGACGGGGGGCAGCGCCCCCCATTGCCTCGGCCCGCATCCGGAGCCACTGTCGCGGCCATGACCCTGCGCGCCCGCATCCTGATCGTGATCCTGATCGTCCAGACGGCCCTGATCGCGGCCCTGGCGGCGGGCAGCCTGGACCGGCTGCGCCGCGACATCGCGACCGAGACCCGGATGGGCGCCGAGACCGCGCGCAGCCTGGTCCTGGCCACGATCGGCACGATGCAGGGGGCGGTGCCGCCCGACCGGATCATGGCGCTGCTGCCCGAACGGCTGACCCAGCCCCGCCATGCGCGCATCACCATCCTCGACGTTCTGGACGGCCGCGCCCGCCCGCCCGCGGGACCGCCCGCCACGGCGGCGCCGGTGCCGGGCTGGTTCACCGCCCTCGTCGCCCCCGCCCCGCAGGAGATCCGCCTGCCGGTGGTGGTGGCGGGCCGGCCGCGCGGCCTTGTGCTGATCGCGGGCGATCCGGGTCAGGAGATCGCGCGCGCCTGGCGCGACATGCGCGACCTGATGGCGCTGGCCCTCGCGGCGGCGCTGGTCCAGGCGGGGCTGATCGCGGCGGCGCTGGCGCAGGCGCTGCGCCCCGTGGGGACCATCGCCGTGCGCCTGTCGGACATGGCGCGCGGCGTGCTGGAGCCCGCCATCGGCCCTCTACCCCAACCCGACCTGGCGCCGCTGGCCGCCCATGCCGACGCCCTGGCCCGCACCTTGGCGCAGGCCCGCGACGAACGGCGCCGGCTGCAGGCGCAGATCGTCGCGCGGGCCGATGCCGAACGCCAGGCCATCGCCCGCGACCTGCATGACGAGATGGGCCCCTGCCTCTTCGGCCTGCGGGTCGAGGCCGATGCCCTGCGCCATTCCCCCGACCCGGCCACCGTGCAGGCCGCCGCCCAGATCGCGGCCATCGCCGACCAGATCGCCCGCGTGAACCGCGCCCTGCTGGACGACCTGCGCCCGATGGCGGTGGGACAGCTGCCGCTGGCCACGGTGCTGGGCGACTATGTGGACGACCTGAACCGCCGCTTTCCCGACACGCGCTTCGAGCTCGATGTCGCGGCGGGCCTGCCCGAACCGGACGAGTCCACTGCCCTGACGCTGTTCCGCATCCTGCAGGAGGGCACGACCAACGCGCTGCGCCATGCCGGGGCGGACCATGTCGCGATCCGGCTCTGGACCGATCCGGCGCAGTGGCGCATGATCCTGACCGACGATGGCGGCGGGATGGCGGCCGACCGCCCGGAGGGGACCGGGCTGACCGGCATGCGCGAACGCATCACGCTGCTGGGGGGCACGCTGACGGTCGGGCCGGCCTGCCGCACCACCGGGCGGGGCACCCGGTTGGAGGCCGCCCTGCCCCGCCCGCCGCAGATGCCGCCGGAGCCGGACCCCGCCGGACCCGGCCCCGACAAGGACTGGACGACCCCGTGACGAAACGCGCCCTGGTCATCGACGACCACCCGATCACCCATCTGGGCGCCAGCCGCCTGTTGCGAGAGCTGGGCTATGACCCGGTCGGCCAGGCCATGAGCGGCGAGGAGGCGCTGGAACAGCTGTCCCGCGACGCGGCGCCCGACCTGATCGTCCTGGACCTGAACCTGCCCGGCACCGGCGGGATCGACCTGATCGCGCCGCTGCGCGAGGCCGCGCCCGAGGCGCGCATCCTGGTCTTCTCCATGAACGACCAGACGGGCTTTGCGGCCCGCGCCCTGCAGGCGGGGGCGCAGGGCTTCCTGTCCAAGAACGCCCCGCCATCCGATTTCCGCGACGCCGTCCGGCAACTGGAGGCGGACGAGTTCTACCTGTCGCCCAAGCAGGCCCTGGCGCTGGCCACGCTGCGCGCGGGCGCGGCGGGCGACCCATTGGGCGCGCTGTCGGACCGCGAACGCCAGGTGCTGGCACTGATCGGGCAGGGCCACGGGCTGCAGGCTATCGCGGATCAGCTGGGCGTCAGCTACAAGACCGCGGCGAACACCTCCTCGGCGCTGAAGAAGAAGCTGGGGGTGGACGGAATCAACGGGTTGATGAAATTCGCGCTGGACAGCGGCGTGTAGGGGGGCGGGATGCTGGCTTGGTTCACCATGGATGCGGAGGCGCCCCCGGGTGCCGCCGACCGCGTGCTGGAGCGGCTGGCCCGCGACCTTGGCGCGCGGGGCCTGCCCGTGGCGGGCGCGGTGCAGCGCAACATCGACCTGGGCCCCGACCGCCCCTGCGACATGGAGATGGTGGTGCTGGGCTCGGACCTGCCGCCGCTGCGGATCTCTCAGTCGCTCGGCCCGGGGGCCGCGGGGTGCCGCCTGGACACATGCGCGCTGGAGATGGCGGTCGCGCGCACCGCGCCGCACCTGCCGGGCGCGGGGTTGGTCATCATCCCCAAGTTCGGCCGGCAGGAGGCCGCGGGGCGCGGCTTTCGCGACCTGATCGGCCAGGCCCTGGGCGACGGGCAGGCAGTCGTCCTCTATGTCCCGCGCCAGCAGCAGGCGGCCTTCCTGGCGTTCGCGGGCGAACTGGCCTGCCGCGTCGCGCCCGCGGACCTGCCCGCCTGGTGCCTGGACCGATTCGCCGCCGTGCCATGACGCAGACGCCCGTCGTCATCGATGCGCGCGACCTGCTGTGCCCGCTGCCGGTGCTGCGGCTGCGCAAGGTGCTGGCGGCGCTGCCCGCGGGGGCGCTCTGCCGCCTGATCGCGACCGATCGCATGGCGATGGTCGATGTGCCGCATTTCTGCGAGGCCGGGGGCCATGCCATGGTGCGTCTGGACGATCCGGGCGACGGCACGCTGGACTTCACCATCCGCAAGGGCAGCCCTGCCCCGGCGGATGGCGGCGGCCCCGCCCCATCCGGGGACGCAGACTGACATGACGATGCCCTTCCTTTCCGCGCGCAAGCGCCTGTCGGAACTGACCGAGCAGGAGATCGTGGCCCTGGCCATCGCCTCCGAGGAGGACGACGCCCGCATCTATCGCCACTGGGCGGCCTTCCTGCGCCGCGACTATCCGGCCAGCGCCGCCGTCTTCGACGCCATGAGCGCCGAGGAGGACACCCACCGCCGCCTGCTCCTCGAGGTGCATCAGCGCCGGTGGGGCGAAGCGATCCCGGTGATCCGGCGCGAGCATGTCGCGGGCTATCTGACCCGCCGCCCCGCCTGGATGATGGAGACGCTGTCGCTGGAGACGATCCGCGCCGAGGCCGCCGGGATGGAGCGCGACGCGGCCGACTTCTATGCCCATGCCGCCCAGGTCAGCCAGGATGCGGGCACGCGCAAGCTGCTGGGCGACCTGGCCGCCGCCGAACGCGGCCATGAGAACCGCGCCCACGAGCTGTCCGAGGCCCTGCTGCCCGCCGATGCCCGCGCCGAGGAGGATGCCGTCGCCCATCGCGACTTCGTCCTGACCTGGGTGCAGCCGGGGCTGGCGGGGCTGATGGACGGCAGCGTCTCGACCCTGGCGCCGATCTTTGCGGTGGCCTTTGCCACGCAGGACCCCTGGACGACCTTCCTGGTGGGCGCCGCCGCCAGCATCGGCGCGGGCATCAGCATGGGCTTCACCGAGGCCGCCTCTGACGACGGGGTCGTGTCGGGACGCGGATCGCCGCTGAAGCGCGGCCTGTCGTCGGGGGTGATGACCACCGTCGGCGGGATGGGACACGCGCTGCCCTATCTGATCCCCGATTTCTGGACCGCGACCACCATCGCCATCCTGGTCGTCTTCGTCGAGCTGTGGGCCATCGCCTGGATCCAGAACCGCTGGATGCAGACGCCCTTCTGGCGCGCGACCTTGCAAGTCGTGGTGGGGGGTGGTCTGGTGCTGGCCGTGGGGGTGCTGATCGGATCGGGCTGACGGCCCCCGCCCGGGGGCCAGATGACCGAGATCCTGCTGAAGACCCTGCCCTTCTTCGCCCTGATCGGGCTGGGCTGGGTCGCCGCCGCCACGCGGTTCTTCCCCGCCCAGGGCGCGGCCTGGCTGACGAAGTTCGTCTTCTATTTCGCGCTGTCGGCGATGCTGTTCCGCTTCGCGGCCGGGGTCGATCTGGGCCGGCTGTTCGATCTGCGCTTCGTGCTGGCCTATCTGGCCGGGTCCACGGCGGTCTGGGCGACGGGCCTCTGGGTCGCGCGCGCCCGCGGCCTGTACCTGGCCGAGGCCGCGATGGAGGCGCAGTGCTGCATGACCGGCAACACCGGCTTTCTGGGCGTGCCGATGCTGGTCGTGCTGCTGGGGCCGGCGGCGATCGGGCCGGTGCTGATGGTGCTGATCATCGACATGCTGGTCTTTTCCACGCTGATCACGCTGATCGTGCATGCCTCGCGCAATGGCGGGGTCGGCGTCGCCGCCATCCTGCCGGTGCTGCGCGGGATCGCCGCCAACCCGATGATCCTGGCGATGGTCGCGGGCCTGTCCTGGGGCGGGCTGGGCCTGCCCATGCCCGGCCCCTTGGACGAGTTCCTGTCGATCCTGGGCGCGGCCGCGACGCCCGGCGCGCTGTTCGCCATCGGCGCCAGCCTGGCGGGGCGCAGCCTGGCGCGGCTGGCGCCCTCGGCCTGGCTGTCGGGGGCCAAGCTGGTCCTGCATCCGGCAGCCGTGGGTCTGGCGGCCTGGGGATTCGGCGTCGATCCGGTCGCGGCGGGGGTGATGGTGGTCGCGGCGGGCCTGCCGGTCGCGGGCAACGTCTATATCCTGGCCCAGCATTTCGGGCTGGCGCAGCAGCGGGTGTCGACCGCGATCCTGATCTCGACCGCGGCCAGCATCCTGACCATCCCCGCACTGATCCTGCTGATCGGAGCCTAGGCCCGCGCGGCCAGCATCGCCTCCTCCAGGATGTCCAGCGCCTGCGCGAACTGGTCGTCCGGGATGGTCAGCGGCGCCAGGAAGCGGATCACGTTGCCATGCACCCCGCAGGTCAGCAGCAGCAGCCCCCGCGCCAGCGCCTGCTCGCGCACCCGCGCCGTCAGGCCTGCATCGGGCCCGTCCGGGCCGATGAATTCGGCCGCGACCATGAAGCCCGGCCCCCGGATGTCGGCCAGCTCCGGCATGCGGGGCCGGATCGCCTCCAGCCGCGCCTTCAGGCCCGCGCCAAGGCGGTCGGCGCGGGCGCAGAGTTCCTCCTCCTCAATGACGTCCAGCACCGCCAGGCCCGCCGCGATCCCCAGGGGGTTGCCGCCATAGGTGCCGCCCAGCCCCCCCGGCTCGGCCGCGTCCATGATCTCGGCCCGGCCGGTGACCGCGGCGATGGGCAGCCCGCCGCCCAGGCCCTTGGCCATGGTCACCAGATCGGCGGCGACGCCGTGATGCTCCATCGCGAACAGGCGGCCGGTACGCGCGAACCCAGTCTGCACCTCGTCCGCGATCATCACGATGCCATGCCGGTCGCACAGCGCCCGGATCGCCACCACGAAATCGGTGGGCGCGGGATAGAAGCCCCCCTCGCCCTGCACCGGTTCGAACACGATGGCGGCGACGCGGGCGGGGTCCAGGTCGGCCTTGAACAGCTTGTCGATGGCAGCAAGACTGTCCTCGGTGGTGACCCCATGCAGCGGGCAGGGGAAGGGCGCGTGGAAGACGTCGGGCATCATGCCGCCGAAGCCCTTCTTGTAGGGGACGACCTTGCCGGTCAGCGTCATGCCCATGAAGGTCCGCCCGTGGAACGCGCCGGTGAAGGCGATCACCGCATCGCGCTTCGTGGCCGCGCGGGCGATCTTGACCGCGTTCTCGCAGGCCTCGGCCCCGGTGGTGACAAAGATCGTCTTCTTGGCGAAATCGCCGGGGGTGGCGTCGTTCAGGCGCTCGGCCAAGCGGACGTAATTCTCATAGGGCAGGACTTGGTGGCAGGTATGGGTGAAGGCGTCCAGCTGGGCGCGCACGGCCGCGATCACGCGGGGGTGGCGGTGGCCGGTGTTCACCACCGCGATGCCGGCGGCGAAATCGATCAGGCGGTTGCCCTCGATGTCGGTGACGGTGGCGTTCTCGGCATGGGCCGCGAAATGGTCGGTCATCACGCCCACGCCGCGGGCCATGGCGGCGCGGCGGCGGGTGGCGGTGGCGGCATTGGTCGGGGTCAGGTCCTTCATGGTTCATCCCTCCCTGGATGGCGCCCTCAGCCTAGCGCCTGCCGCCGATGGGTCAAGTTCGGCTCGACGGCGGCGGCGGGCCGCGCTAACCCGGCCGGCGATGCAACGGGAGGAGAACCGGACATGCGCGACATCGCGGACCTGAGGCTGTCGAACATCCTGCTGGCGGTGGATGACGAGGGCATCGCCCGCGTCACCCTGAACCGCCCGGCCAAGCGCAACGCGCTGGACCTGGCCACCATCGAGGAGCTGATCGACATCTTCACCACCCTGCCGCGCGCGGGCGTGCGCGCCGCGATCCTGGATGCGGCGGGCGATCACTTCTGCGCCGGGCTGGACCTGGTGGAACATCACCGCGAGGATCGCAGCGCCGCCGATTTCATGCAGGTCTGCCTGCGTTGGCACGATGCGTTCAACCGGATGGAATATGGCGGCGTGCCGGTCATCGCCGTGCTGCACGGGGCGGTCGTGGGCGGCGGCCTGGAACTAGCCAGCGCCGCGCATATCCGCGTGGCGGGGCCCGGCACCTATTTCGGACTGCCCGAGGGTCAGCGCGGCCTGTTCACCGGCGGCGGTGCCACGATCCGCGTGGCCGACCTGATCGGCAAGGCGCGGATGATCGACATGATGCTGACCGGCCGCCTCTATCGCGGAGACGAGGCCGTGTCGGTGGGCCTCTGCCAGTACATGGTCGAGGACCCGGCCGCCCATGCGCTGCAGATCGCGCGTAAGGCGGCGCAGAACCCGCCGCTGTCGAACTTCGCCATCTGCTCGGCCATCAGCCACATGCAGAACATGAGCGCGCTGGACGCCGCCTATGCCGAATCGGCGGTGGCCGGCGTGGTGAACACCCAGGCCGCGGCCCGCGACCGCCTGGCGGCCTTCGCAGGCGGGACGGCCGACAAGATCAAGCCCGCCTGAGGCGCGCGCCACGCCGCGTCGCGGGCCCTTGGCCCGTGCCGCGGTGGCGGGCGGGCGGGGCTCAATGCCCCGCCCGCCCGCTCCCGGCTCAGGGCATCAGGGTCAGAACCAGCGCGACCACCCCGCCGATCGCCGCAAAGCCCAGCAGCACGAACACCCCGTCCCGCGCCAGCAGGCCGAAGGCCAGCAGGCTGACCACCACGCCCATCAGCGACGAGGTGAAGGGAATGAACTCCAACAGCGGCATCACCAGCCCGCAGCCCAGGCAGATCGCCTGCACCACCCACCGCATCGGGCGGCGCACCAGGGGCGTCAGGCGCTCATGGCTGACCCGGTCCAGGAACCGCGCGGGTCTCTCCATCCAGTCCAGCGCCTTGCGCAGCCTGGCCCCCGCCACCTCGCGCCGGGACAGGAACCCCGGCAGCCAGACATGGTCCCGCCCCATCAGCATCTGCGCCGCGATCAACGCGATCAGCATCCCGCAGATGCTGGAGAACAGCGGGATCCCCGACAGAGGCGACACCACCGCCAGCGCCGGGATCATCAGGTTGGGGGGCAGCGAATCCTGCCCCAACGATTCGACGATCTCGCCGACGCTGACCCGCTCGCCGCCGGCGCCCTCGCGCACGCGGCCGATCAGATCGGTGATGACGGTGTCGTCGCTCATCGCAGTCTCCTGTCTTTCGGAGGGCCAACGCGCCGGGGCGCGGCGGGGTCCCTGATCAGCCCGCGCGCCGTGCCGCCGTCAGCAGCCGGTCCAGCGCCTGCAGGAACCGCGCCCGGTCCGCCTTGCCGAAGGCCGCGCCGCCGCCCTGCCGGAACGGGTCCGCCGCGCGCAGATCGGCCATCAGGTCGCGCGTGGCCAGGCGCGGGCCGATGTTGCGGGCGTCCAGCACCTCTCCGGCATGGGTCAGCACCGCGGCCCCCGCCTTGATGCAGCGATCCGCCAGCGGCAGATCGCCCGTCACCACCACATCGCCCGGACCGCAGCTGTCGGCGATCCACTTGTCGGCCTCGTCCGGGCCCGCCGCCACGATCTGCAGGCGGACCAGCGGATGCGTGGGCATCCTGAGGCCCCCGTTGCAGACCAGCACCATCGGCACACCCATGCGGACGGCCACCCGCTCGGCCTCGGCCTTGACCGGGCAGGCGTCCGCATCGATGTAGAGTGTGGTCATCAGTCGCGCAGCAGTTCGTTGATCGAAGTCTTTGACCGCGTCCGCGCGTCCACCCGCTTGACGATCACCGCACAGTAGAGGTTCACGCCGTTCTTCGACGGCATCGTGCCCGCCACGACGACCGATCCGGCAGGAACCTCGCCATACATGACCTCGCCGGTCTCGCGGTCGACGATCTTGGTGGACTGGCCGATATAGACGCCCATGCCCAGGACCGAACCCTCGCGCACGATGCAGCCCTCGACCACCTCCGAGCGCGCGCCGATGAAGCAGTCATCCTCGATGATGGTCGGCCCCGCCTGCAGCGGCTCCAGCACGCCGCCGATGCCCACGCCGCCCGACAGATGGACGTTCCTGCCGATCTGCGCGCAGGAGCCGACGGTGGCCCAGGTGTCGACCATCGTTCCCTCGCCCACATGGGCGCCCAGGTTGACGAAGGAGGGCATCAGCACCGCGCCCTTGCCGATGAAGGCCGACCGGCGGACGACCGCGCCCGGCACGGCGCGGAACCCCGCGCGGCGCCAGTCGTCCTGGGTCCAGCCCAGGAACTTGGACGGCACCTTGTCCCACCAGTTGGTGCCCTGCGGCCCGCCCGCCATCTCCTCCATGTCGTTCAGCCGGAAGGACAGCAGCACGGCCTTCTTCGCCCATTGGTTCACATGCCAGTCGGCGCCGCGCTTCTCGGCCACGCGCAGGCTGCCGCTGTCCAGACGGTGCAGCGTCTCGCGCACGGCCTCGCGGGCGGGGCCCTGCGTGTCGGGGGTGATCTCGGCGCGGGCCTCCCACGCGGTTTCGATGGCTTGTTCCAGGTCTTGGGTCATCTTGGCCTCTTGCTGCTGTCGCGTCCGGGTGGAAACTGTCGGCCTTGGGCTATAAGCACCAAGGAGGGTCCGCGCAATCCGCGCATGCCCCAAGTCCAGAGGCCCGAATGACCGAACTGCCCGAACAGGACCGCAGCCACCCCCTGCCCGACAGCAGCCGCGACGCGGCGCGGGTCCGCCATGTGCCCGACACGCCCCAGACCCGCGCGCCCTCCTATCAGCTGGCCTTCACCGACCGCGACTTCCTGCTGCGCGAGGAGCTGCGCCCGGTCCGGCTGCAACTGGAGCTGCTGAAGCCGCAGATGATCATGGACGAACACGGCATCGCCTCGACCGTGGTGATGTTCGGCGGCGCGCGCATCCCGGCGCCCGACGGCGCGCCCCGCGACGCGCGCAGCCCGGCCCTGGCGGAACTGTCGGCCTACTACACCGAGGCACGCGACTTCGCCCGCAAGGTCACCGAGCGCAGCCTGGCGCAGGGCGGGACCGAGCTTGTCGTCTGCACCGGCGGCGGCCCCGGCGTGATGGAGGCGGGCAATCTGGGCGCGCACGAGGCCGGCGGCCGGTCCATCGGCCTGGGCATCGTGCTGCCGCACGAGCAGGCGCCGAACCCCTATGTCACCCCGGACCTGTGCTTCAACTTCCACTATTTCGCGATCCGCAAGATGCACTTCCTGATGCGCGCCCGCGCCATCACGGTGTTCCCGGGCGGCTTCGGCACCTTGGACGAGCTGTTCGAGGCGCTGACCCTGATCCAGACCGGCCGCATGGCGCGCATCCCGGTGATCCTGTTCGGGGCCGCGTTCTGGGACGGGATCATCAACTGGCAGGCGCTGGCCCGCGCGGGCACGATCAGCCCCGCCGACCTGGACCTGATCCGCTATGTCGAGACCGCCGAGGAGGCGCTGGCCGTCATGGACGCCTGGCCCGCCGCCGATGCCTGACGCCGCGCTGGCCGATCTGGGCTGGCAGCCCTTCTTCGCCGATCAGTGCGGGGCCGATGACGCGGGGCTGGCGCCCATGCGCGTGGCCTCGGTCCACCGCACGCGGCTGATGGCCGAGACCGGGTCGGGCCAGGTCCGGCTGGACCTGCCGCTGAACGGCACGACGGCGGATTACGCGGTGGGGGACTGGGTGCTGGTCCATCCCGACACCCGCGTGGTCGCGCGCGGGCTGGAGCGTCTGTCGCTGCTCCGGCGCCGGACCGAGGGGGCGCATGTCCGCCAGCTGATCGCGGCCAACGTGGACGTGCTGTTCATCGTCACCTCGTGCAACGACGACTTCAACCCCGCCCGGCTGGAGCGCTATCTGGCGCTTGCCAACGAGGCCGAGACGCATCCCGTCATCGTGCTGACCAAGATCGACAAGATCGACGACCCGGCCCAGTGGCTCGGGCGCGCGCGCGCCCTGCAGCGCGACCTGGAGGTCGTGGCGCTGAACGCGAAATCGCCCAATGCCGCCGCCGTGCTGGCGCCCTGGTGCGGGCCGGGCCGGACGGTGGCGCTGGTCGGATCGTCGGGGGTGGGCAAGTCGACGCTCCTGAACACCCTGTCGGGCCGCGATGCGCAGGCCACCGGCGCGATCCGCGAATCGGACGCCAAGGGGCGGCACACGACCACGGCGCGCTCGCTGCATCCGGTGGCGGGCGGGGGCTGGGTCATCGACACGCCGGGGATGCGCACGCTGCATGTCAGCGACCTGTCCGCCGGGCTGAATCAGCTGTTCGCCGAGATCACCGAGCTGGCGCCGCTCTGCCGCTTCCGCGACTGCACCCATGCCCATGAGCCGGGCTGCGCCGTGCAGGCCGCCGTCGCCGCGGGCACCCTGTCGGCCGAACGTGTCGAACGCTGGCGCAAGCTGGCCGAGGAGAACCGCGCCAACACCCCCGTCCAGACCGGGCCGCGCGGCAACCGCACGACCCTGCCCCGCGGCGGCAAGCGCCGCTGAGCACAGGCGCGGCGGCAGGCGCCGTCAGGCGGTTTCGGCCTCGATCTGGGCGCGGGTCTTGCGGCCGCGTTCGGTCGCGGATTTCAGCTGGCCGCAGGCGGCCATGATGTCCTCGCCGCGCGGGGTGCGGATGGGGCTGGCATAGCCCGCCTTGTAGATGATGTCGGCAAAGGCGTGGATGCGGTTGTTGCTGGACCGCTTGTAGGGCGCGCCGGGCCATTCGTTGAACGGGATCAGGTTGATCTTGGCCGGGATGCCCTCGATCAGCTTGACCAGGCGATGCGCGTCCTCGTCGCTGTCGTTCACGCCGGCCAGCATCACGTATTCGAACGTGATCCGCTCGCTGTTGGTCAGGCGCGGGTAGTCGCGCAGCGCCTCCAGCAGGGTCTCGATGTTCCAGCGCTTGTTGATCGGCACCAGCCGGTCGCGGACCTCATCGGTCGTGGCGTGGAAGCTGACGGCCAGCAGGCAGCCGATCTCGCGCGCGGTGCGGGCGATCTCGGGGACCACGCCGCTGGTGGACAGGGTGATCCGGCGGCGCGACAGGGACAGGCCCTCGCCGTCCATCACCACCTTCATCGCGTCGCGGACGTTGTCGAAGTTGTACAGTGGCTCGCCCATGCCCATCAGGACGATGTTGCTGACCAGCCGCGTCTCGTCCTTGGGCGCGCCCTGGACGGGCCACTCGCCCAGATCGTCGCGCGCCAGCATCAGCTGGCCCACGATCTCGGCCGGGGTCAGGTTGCGCACCAGCTTCTGCGTGCCGGTATGGCAGAAGGAGCAGGTCAGCGTGCAGCCGACCTGGCTGCTGATGCACAGCGTGCCGCGGCCCTCCTCGGGGATGTACACGACCTCGACCTCGTGGCCGCCGGCGATGCGCACCAGATACTTGCGGGTGCCGTCGCTGCTGACCTGGCGGGTCACCATCTCGGGCAGGACGATCTCGAAATGCTCGGCCAGAAGCGCGCGATAGTCCTTGGCCAGGTTGGTCATCTGCGCGAAATCGCGCACGCCCCAGTGATAGACCCACTGCCAGACCTGCCCGAGGCGCATCTTGGCCTGCTTCTCCGGCGTGCCCGCGGCGATCAGCGCGTCGCGCAGCTGCTCGCGCGTCAGGCCGACGATGTTCGTCCGCCCGGTCTGGGGCAGCTTGCGCGGCAGGGTCAGGACATCCTGCGTGATCGGCGCGGACGGGGTCTGATCGGTCATGGAATCACCGGCCTTGGGCTGGGGCATGGAAGGGGATCGGGGCGAAAGACAGCCACATAAGCGAAAGCGGGCCGGAAATCAACCGGCCCGCCCGCATCTGGTCCCGTGACCCTCAGGCCCGGCTTACTGGCAGCTGGACCGCGCGGTGTTGGTCGCGGCGGTGATGCCCGACAGGCTGAACGTGTCCTTGGTGGTGGTGCCGCGGGCCGAACGCCCGGTCACGACCGCGCTGGAACCGCCGCGCAGCGCCGTGATCAGCGCCTCGTCGTCCGACGGGCTGCCGGTCCAGGCGCTCTCGCCCTCGGTGAACAGGTTGAAGGTGCGGCCGCCCACGTCGACCTCGACCGTCGAATCCGGCGCGAAGGGATAGCCGCCGCTGAAGCTGACCTCGCCGTTCTGGCCGGGGCGATAGGCCACGTACAGGCGGATGTCGCCGCGCGTCACCTCGGTCGGCTGACCGTCGCGGGTGTTCAGGGTCGATTTCGGGGGCGAGACGGCCCAGCATTCGCGCGGGTTGTCGCCCGCGAAGACGGTCCAGTCTCCCTCGGTCGCCACGACATTGCTGGACTCTTGTGCAACCGCCGCGCCCAGTCCGGCGATCAGGACAAGACCGGCGCCCATGCCGCGCAGGGTGGTGGTAATCATGCTCTGGCCTCCTGCCAATTCAATTCGCCGCTTCACCCGGCGTTCTTCCTGATTGCTGTGGTCTTTTCAACCATCTGCGGACAGGATAGCGAAAATTGCCGCCCGCGAAAGCCTGCGAACGCGCAATCGCGCAATTGTCAGGCCCGCGCGGCGCCCCCGAAACCCCCGCAGAACGCCAGGAATCGCCCGCATGACCCCTATCCCGATGATCGAACTGTGGCGCGGCGACATGCGCGAGAGCCTGCATGCCGGCCACGCGGTGATCTGCGACAGCCGTGGCGTGGTCGCGGCCTGGGGCGATCCGGATGCGGTGATCTATCCGCGATCGGCCTGCAAGATGATCCAGGCCCTGCCCCTGATCGAGAGCGGGGCGGCCGATGCCGCCGGCCTGACCGACCGGCAGCTGGCCCTGGCCTGCGCCAGCCATTCGGGCGCGGGCGTCCATGTCGAGGCCGTGGGCGCATGGCTGGAGGGGCTGGGCCTGGCCGAGGCCGACCTGCGCTGCGGCAGCCACATGCCCGGCGATCCGGCCGAGAACCGCCGCCTGACCTGTTCCGACCACGCGCCCTGCCAACTGCACAACAACTGTTCGGGCAAGCATGCGGGCTTTCTGACCCTGAACCGGCATCTGGGCGGGGATGCCGACTACATCGAGCCGGACCATCCGGTCCAGCTGGCCGTCCGCGCGGCCTTCGAGGAGGTCACCGGAGAGACCAGCCCCGGCTTCGGCATCGACGGCTGTTCGGCGCCGAACTGGGCCTGCACGGTGGGGGGGCTGGCGCGGGCCATGGCGCGTTTCGCCAACCCCGCCCCGGACCGGCGCGGGCAGGCCATGCGGCGGCTGACCGACGCGATGCGCGGCCACCCCCTGATGGTGGCGGGCGAGGGGCGCGCCTGCACCGAGCTGATGCGCGCCATGGGCGGGACGGTCGCGATCAAGACCGGGGCCGAGGCGGTCTTCGTCGCCATCCTGCCCGAACGGGGCCTGGGCATCGCGCTGAAGATCACCGACGGCGCGACCCGCGCCAGCGAGGCGGCCATCGTGGCGCTGCTGTCGCATCTGGGTGCGCTGGCGGGCGATGATCCGGCGGCGCGGGCGCGGCTTGGCGGTCAAATCGTGAACTGCCGCGGTCGGGCGACGGGCGAATTGCGCCTGTCGGCGGGCTTTCCGGCCTGATCGGGCGGGATCGTCACGAAACCGACGCATCGCCGTGCTTTCATCGCGCGGCAGACCCCCGTCCTCCCGGCCGGCGCCCCTTGGCAGAGGAGGCGCCGGTCCCCGTTCAGCGGCCCAGCCAGCGTTCGGCCCAGCCCCGCGCATCGAACCCGGGCGCGGGCGCGCCGTAGATCTGCCGGTCCAGCTGCGCCAGCAGATCGCGCCGCCGCACCCCCGCCTCTCCGCGCCAGGCCAGATCGCGCGCCGCGGCCGCGCGCAGCGCGAGCAGATCGCCCCGTCCGGCCGCCGCGCGCAGCGCCGCCGCCTGCGGTCCCGCCCGCCGGGCGCGCAGCCGCCGCCCCGCCGCGGGCCAGCGCCCGCGCAGCACCAGCCCCGCCCCGGCCAGCGCGCCCAGACCCGCCAGCGCCGCGATGGCCGCCCCCTGTCCCGCGCCTGACCCCGCCCCCGACGCGGCCGAGAACCCCGCGAAGCCGAAGGGAATCGGGGCCATCGCCGCGATCTCGATCCGGCGGCTGTCGGTGTCCAGCCAGGGAAAGGGAATCGCCGGCAGGACGCCCGGCTCGCCCGTGCGCGGGCGCATCTGCCATTCCCAGACCACGCGGGCGACGGGGCCGTCCGGGGTCGGAATGGTCTCTCGCGTCTCGGGCAGGGTGAAGCTGATCAGCCAGGGCTGGCTGATGTCGGGGCGCGGCGGCAGGTGATGGGCCATCGCGCCCAGGGCTTCGATGGTGACGCGGCGGGTCAGGATGTCGTCCTTGGCCAGGCGGCCGGGCGGGGCGGACAGCTCGTCCGTCAGGACCAGCCGCCGCGCGGTCATGGGTCGGCCCGCATGGGGAAAGGGCTTGACCGTCAGGCGCGCGGGGGCCGAGGTCACCCGCACCTCCTCGCGCGCGCCGCCGCGGGTGATGTTGGTCAGCTGATGGGTCAGCGGCCCCACGGTCAGGTCGCCCGCCCGGCGCGGAAACAGCGCGATGTCGCGTTCGAAGATCTGGATCATCCGCCCGCCGATCCGCTCCTGGAACCAGCGGTCGCGGTCGATCTGCATCCAGTCGTAATCGTCGGAGGCGGGAAAGGTCAGGCTCTCCAGCGATACGGTCAGGTCGTATTCGCCGCGCAGCGTCAGGCGCACCATCTCGGCCACGACGGGATTGCCGTGATCGTGCAGGATCAGCAGCCGCGCCTCGCCGGGTGCCAGCGGGGCCGAGGCCCGCGCCGGACCCGAGGGCGCGCGCGCCCCCGGCTGCGCCAGCAGCGGCACCTGATCGGGTGCCGGAGAGCCCTGCGACCGCGCCCCCTGCGCCGCGACCGGCCCGGCCAGCGCCATGAGGATCAGCAGGGCCAGCCGGATCACCATGGATCGCCCGCCTCGGGTCGGATCAGGCCCAGGCCTGCGCGGCGGTCGTGTTCGGCCTGCAGGCGCAGCGCCAGGAACGCGCCGGGATCGTCGGCAATGGTGGCCAGCCACGCGTCGCTGGCGGCCATGCCGCGCGCCTCGATCGGGCGGCGCCAGCTTTCGGCGGCCGCATCGCTCAGCGCGTTGGCGATCATCTCGTCGGGGGCGGGGCGGCCGCCATGGCCCATGATCCGCCCCGGCGCGACGCTGTCGCCCACCTGCGGCGGCACCAGCGCGGCCACCCGGTCGCGGCTGGCGCGGGCCTGCTCGTCGGCGGGATTGGCGAACAGGACCGCGTCGAAATAGGCGACCGACAGCGGATAGTCCCCCGTCGCCGCCAGCGACAGCGCGCGGTTGTAGGTCTGCGACCGTCCCGCGCGGGCAAAGGCCGCATCGGCCTGCGCGTGATCGCCCATCCGGTACCAGGCCACGCCCCGGGCGCCGGGATCCTCCAGCAGCGCCAGCGCCGCGCGGTCCCATCCGATGCGCAGCACCAGCGCGCCCAAGGCCTGCGGCCCGGCCCAGGCCAGGCCCGCCGCGCCCAGGGCCAGCAGGACCAGCGCCGCCCTCATGCCCGCCGCCTCAGCATCTGCAGCAGCGGCAGCGCGGCCAGCGCCGCGACGAAGGGCCCCAGATCGCGATATCCCAGGGCGGACAGCGCCGGGTCGCGGCGGCGCTGTCCGCCCTGCCGCAGGCGTGCGGCCAGCCGGTCGATGTCATCGGCCGGAACCAGCTGCCCGCCACGGACCAGCCGCTGCAGCGCATCCGACGCCGGCAGCGGAGCCTCGGGGGCCGACCCCACCACCCGCACCGCCCAGAGGCGCAGGCCCTGTTCGGCCAGGCGGTCGGCCTCGGCCAGGGCCTGGGCATCGACGCCGCCCCCGTCCGAGATCAGCACCAGATCGGCCTGTCCCGCATCGGCCAGCATCTGCCCGGCCAGGCC
Source organism: Paracoccus sp. ME4 (assembly GCF_046736325.1). GTDB lineage: Bacteria > Pseudomonadota > Alphaproteobacteria > Rhodobacterales > Rhodobacteraceae > Paracoccus. The sequence continues at coordinate 203,718 of NZ_CP151276.1, read as the reverse complement.
GATGGCGGCGGCGGGGCGGCTGCCCTGGCCGGGCACGGTGTCGGCGTCCAGCACCCCGATCAGCGTCTGCAGCGTGCGCGGATCGGTGGTGGGCGCCGAGGCGGCGTAGGCCTCGCCGCCATAGAGGATCAGGCCGACGGGGCGGCCCGCCATGTCCTGCAGCAGCGCGGCGGCGGCCTGCTGGGCCTGGGCCAGCGCCGGGCCACGCGCGACCGAGGGCGACAGGTCGATGGCCAGCAGCACGCTGTCCGTGCGCGCCAGCACCGGCGCATCGGCGCGCGGCAGGGCCGGACCCGAGAGGCCCAGCACCAGAAGCGCCGCCCCCGCCACCGGCCCCTGCGCCGCCCACCGCCCGGCCCCGCCGCCCAGCACGCCCAGGGCGCGCATGGCGGCCAGCATGGGCGGCGGCATCACCCGCTCCCACCCGCCGGCCGAGGGGCCGCGCCGGTCCAGCCACCAGGCCAGCGCCAGCAGCGGCAGCAGCGCCAGAAGCCACAGCGGCCGCAGAAGCAGCGCCCCGGTCATGCCCGCCTCCGGATCGCGGCCAGCATCAGGCAGGCCAGCGCCGCCGCCGCGGGCCAGGGCCACAGCGCGCGCCAGTAGCGCAGCGGCGGCCGGTCGCCGGGGCCGGGCTCCAACCGGTCCAGCGCCTGCGCCATGGCGTCCAGATCGGCGGTGTCGCGCACCCGGAACAGCGCCCCGCCCGCGGTTTCGGCCACCGCGCGCAGCGTCGCCACGTCGACCGCGTCGCGGGCGGCGGGCCGGGTCTCCAGATCCTCGGGGCCCAGGGCCACGGTATGGATGCGCAGGCCGTGCGTCGCCGCCAGCCGCGCCGCATCCACCGCCGGCACGCTGCCCGAGGTGTCCACCCCGTCCGACAGCAGCACCACGACCCGACTTGGCGCGCCGCTGTCCTGAAGCCGCCGGATGGCCAGCCCCAGCCCGTCGGCGATGGCGGTGCCGCGCCCGGAGATGCCGATCTGCGCCTCGTCGATGGCCTGGACGACGGCGTCCAGGTCATGGGTCAGGGGCGCCGCGACATAGGCGCGCCCGCCGAAGATCACCAGTCCGATCCGGTCGCCCTGCCGGCGCTGCACGAAGGCGCGGGCGGTGCGCTTGACCGCGTCCAGGCGGCTGACGGGCTGACGGTCCAGGGTGAAATCCGTCTGCTCCATGCTGCCCGACAGGTCCAGCGCCAGGACGATGTCGCGCCCGCTGGCCGGGACGACCTGCGCCTGACGCTCCACCTGCGGACCCGCCAGGGCCAGGACCAGCAGGACCCAGGCCAGCGCCGCCAGCCACGGCACCCCGTGCAGGGGCGCGGCCCGTCCGGCCTCGGGGCGGCCCAACAGGTGCGGCGGCACGGCCAGCGCCGCCTGCGGGCGGGATGCGGGCGGCAGCAGCCAGCGCATCAGCAGCGGCACCGGGATCAGCGCCAGAAGCCAGGGCCAGGCCAGGCTCATCGACGCCACAGGCGGGCGCGGCGGGCGATGGCCTCGATCCGGGGGTCGGGGGGCGGAGGGGCGGCGCCATAGGCGGCGGGCCGCAGCGCATCGGGCAGGCGTCCCAACCGCCGCGCGATGGCCAGCAGGCGTTCGGGCACCGGCAGGGCGCGCAGGTCCGACAGACGCGCCCGCCCGCGCCACGCCCGGCGCCGGGTCAGCGGCAGGACCGCCAGACCGGCCAGCACGCCCAGGGTCAGGCCCAGGGACAGCAGCGCCACGATCTCGGGCCAGGACAGCGTGGCCATGGTCGCGGGCAGGCGCACCGGCGACAGCGCCTCCAGCAGCGCCTGATGGGCGGCGGGGTCCGGGCTCATGGCGCCACCTGCCGCGCCACGGCGCCCAGGGCGGCCAGCCCGTCGGTGACCGCGCCCAGATCGGCGGGCTCAAGGCGCAGCACGCGCGCGACCCCGTCCCGGCGCACCGGCAGGGGGCGGGACGGCGGCGCGACCTCCAGCGGGTCCAGGATCAGCGCGACCTCCAGCCGGCGGCCGCGGGCCAGCCGCGCCAGTGGGGCCTCGGCCCCCGACCAGCCATCGGGTGCGGTCGCCAGGATCACATGCGCCCCGGACGGCGCGGCGCGCAGCGCCAGCGACAGCGCCTCGGTCAGGGGCGGGGCTGCGGCGGCGGGGCCTGCCAGCGCCGCGGCATGGCGGTCGGCCAGAAGGGCGCAGAGGCCGCGCATCGCCGCCTCGCCGGTGGCGGGGGGCGTCAGCCGCGCGCCGCCATCCTCGGCCAGGATCATCCCGACCGCGCCCTGCCGCGCGACCGCCTGCCAGCCCAGGGCCGCCAGATGCAGCGCGCCGCGCACGGACCGCAGCGCCGCCCCCGTGCCCCACAGCATCGGCCGCCGCAGATCGGCGATCAGCAGGGTGACATCCTCGCGGTCCTCGTTCAGGGCGCGCACATGCGGGATGCCGGTGCGCGCCGTGGCCGACGGGTCCAGCCGCCGGGGATCGTCGCCCGGCACCCAAGAGCGGATCTCGCGCAGGTCCATGCCGCTGCCGGGCCTGCGCGCGGGCAGTACGCCCGCGCGCCGCGCCATGGGACGCGGACCGGCCGCGGCGCCCGCCCGCTGATCCAGGAGCGCCGCCAGGCTCAGCGCGATGCCCGGCGCGTCCCGCCAGGCCGTCACCACGGCTGCACCAGCCGCAGCGCCTCGGCGATCAGGCGGCGGCCGTCGCGCCCCTCGCCCTGCGCCTTCCAGTTCGGGATCAGCCGATGGGCCAGCGCATCCGGGGCCAGCGCCTGCACATCCTCGGGCAGGCCGTGATCGCGGCCGTGCAGCCAGGCCCGCGCCCGCACCGCCGCCGCCAGCGCCAGCGTCCCGCGCGGCGAGACCGGATGCTCCACCGCGTCGGCCAGGACGCCCCCCGCCCGCGTGGCCAGCACCAGGCGGATGATGAAATCCTTCAGCACCGGAGCCAGCGTCACGGCGGCGACGCGGTCGCGCGCGGCCTCCAGGGCTGCGGCGTCGACGGGGGCATGGGCGGCGACGGGGGCGTGGCGGCCCTCGGCCTCGACCAGGTCCAAGATGGCGCGCTCGTCCTCGGCACCGGGCAGGTCCAGCCGCAGATGCAGCAGGAAGCGGTCCATCTGCGCCTCGGGCAGGGGAAAGGTGCCCTCATGCTCAATCGGATTCTGGGTCGCCACGACCATGAAGGGCTGCGGCAGGGGGCGGGTCACGCCGCCGGTCGTCACCTGCCCCTCGGCCATGGCCTCCAGCAGGGCGGACTGGACCTTGGGGGGCGCACGGTTGATCTCGTCCACCAGAACGATGGAATGGAAGACCGGACCGGGCAGAAAGTCGAAGCCGCCCGTCTCGGGCCGGAAGACCTGGCTGCCCGTCAGGTCCGAGGGCAGCAGGTCGGGCGTGCACTGGATGCGCGCATGGCTGCCGGGCAGGCGCAGGGCCAGCTGCTTGACCGCGCGGGTCTTGGCGATGCCGGGCGGCCCCTCCAGCAGCACATGCCCGCCGGTCAGATGCGCGATCAGCAGCCGCTCGACCAGGTCGCCATGCCCGATCAGCGTGCCTCCGACCTCGCGGGCCAGGCCCAGCATCTGGGCGCGCAGCGGATCGACAGCGGCCTGATCATCCATGAGACATCCCCCCGAATTGCCCCGACTGTGCCGACCCCCCCGGACCGTGGCCAGATGCGGGGGGCGGGGCTGCCACCAAAGTCTGGGCGGCGCGACCAAGGTTTACTGGACAGGACCGCCCCGCCCGTGGCTTCATCGGCGGGCTTCGCAAGGCAGGGAGGGGCCATGCGCGACACCGACCACGTGCAGGAGATCGACCGCGTGCTGCAGGGTCATGCCAGCGGCCGCGACAGCGTGGTGCAGGCCAGCTGGCGGCGCTGCATCGAGCATTACGGGCTGGACCCCGCCCGCCCCTCTCCGGCCCATATCGTCACCGAGACCGAGCTGCGCAGCCATCGCGAACAGTCCGAACGCCTGATCGCCATCGCCCGGTCGGGCCTGGGCGCGCTGTTCCGGCAGGTGGCGGGGCAGAACTATGTCCTGCTGCTGGCGGATGCCAAGGGCGTCACGGTGGACTTCTTCGGCGACGGGCGGTTCCAGGCGGAGCTGCGCGCGGCGGGCCTCTATCTGGGCGCGGACTGGTCCGAATCGCTGGCCGGGACCTGCGGCGTGGGGGCCTGCATCTATACCGGTCAGGCGGTCACGATCCACCAGGGCGACCATTTCGACCTGCACCACACGCCCCTGTCCTGCACCGCCGCGCCCATCTTCGACACGTCGGGGCAACTGGCCGCGGTGCTGGACCTGTCGCTGCTGCGCTCTCCGCAGCCCAAGGCCAGCCAGAACCTGGCGATGGGGCTGGTGCGCACCTCGGCCCGGCGGGTCGAGATGGCGAACCTGATGGCGATGACGCGCAGCGATTGGGTGCTGCGCCTGTCCTCCAGCCCGGAATTCCTGGAGGTCGACCCCGAGGCCGCCATCGCGCTGGACGGGGCGGGGCGCATCATCGGCCTGACCCATGCGGCGCAGGCCGCGCTGTCGCCCGAGGCGCCGCTGCTGGGGCGCAGGCTGGACCAGGTGGCCGAGCTGTCGGTGGACGACCTGCCCGACCTGATGCGCGGCCGCCCGACCGAGGACCGGGTGATCCGCCTGCGCGACGGGCGCGCGCTCTACGGTCACGCCATCGCACCGCAGGCCAGCGGCGCGCCGCAGGGCCAGCCGCTGCTGCCGGGCGGGCTGTCCAGCCTCGCCGGTCCCGACCCCGCGATGCAGGCCCTGCTGGACCGCGCCGCGCGGCTGGCAGCGGGCGCCCTGCCCCTGCTGATCCGCGGAGAGACCGGCACCGGCAAGGAGCGGCTGGCCCGCGCGATCCACATGTGCCGCAGCGATGCCGCGCCCTTCCATGTCGTGGACTGCGCCGCGGTCGGCTCGCAGCCCCTGGCCCTGCCGATACCGGGCGACGGGCGGGGCACGCTGTTCCTGAAGGGGGTCGAGGATCTGGACCCCGCCGCGCAGGCGCTGCTGCTGGGTTCGCTGGCGGGCTGCACGCTGCGGGTCATCGCCACGACGCGCTGCGATCTGGGCGCGCGGGTGCGGGAGGGGCGGTTCCGGGCGGATCTGTTCTTCCGCATCGCGGGGGCGGCACTGGACCTGCCGCCCCTGCATCTGCGCCAGGACCTGGACTGGCTGCTGGACCGGCTGCTGCGGGCGGCATCCGCCGACGGGCTGCGGCTGTCGGCGCGGGCGCGGGCCGACCTCAAGGCGCGCATCTGGCCGGGCAACCTGCGCGAGATGGCCGCGACCCTGCAGGCGGCGGCCCTGCTGGCCGGGGGCGGGGTGATCGACAGCGACGACCTGCCGCCGCCGCTGCTGGCCCCGCCGCCCGAGGTCGCGCCGGGCGACGACCTGCATCAGGTCCTGGCGGCCTGCGGGGGCAACATGGCGCTGGCCGCGCGCAGGCTGGGCGTCAACCGCTCCACCGTGCTGCGGCGGTTGCGCGCGTTGCGCTGAGGTTGCGCGCGCAACGGTGCCGCGGCGCGGCGCGCGATTGCCGCGATGCGGCGGGTGTTTTTCCTGTGCCGGGCGCCCGTCACGCGCCACCCTGACCGCAGGGAGACAGAGGGAGGACACCCCATGCTGGACATGACGGCGGAACGGCGCGCGCAGGCGGTGCTGGGCGACCTGGGCCAGGCGCTGCGCGCCGAGGACATCGAGCGCGCGACCGCGCTGTTCACCACAGATTGCCATTGGCGCGATCTGGTCAGCTTCACCTGGAACATCCGCACCATGGAGGGGCCGGACCAGGTGGCCGAGATGCTGCGGGCGCAGCTGGGCCATATCCGGCCCGACGGCTGGCAGGTCGACCCGGCCGAGCCGGTCGGAGAGGAGGACGGCGTCACCACCGCCTGGTTCACCTTCGAGACGAAGGTCGGGCGCGGATACGGTCTGGTGCGCCTGCGCGAAGGGCGCATCTGGACGCTGCTGACCGCGCTCCAGGAGCTGAAAGGCCATGAGGAGGCCAAGGGCCCGTCCCGCCCGATGGGCGCCAGGCACGGCGCGGGCAAGAACCGCCCCAGCTGGCGCGAGGAGCGCGAGGCCGAGGCGGCGGAACTGGGCTACTCGCGCCAGCCCCACACGCTGATCATCGGCGGCGGTCAGGGCGGCATCGCGCTTGGCGCGCGGTTGCGGCATCTGGGGGTGCCCGCGATCATCATCGACACGAACGAGCGGCCCGGCGACAGCTGGCGGCGTCGCTACAAGTCGCTGTGCCTGCACGACCCGGTCTGGTACGACCACCTGCCCTACATGAAGTTCCCCGACACCTGGCCCGTCTTTGCCCCCAAGGACAAGATCGGCGACTGGCTGGAGATGTACACGCGGGTGATGGAGCTGAACTACTGGACCCGCAGCACCTGCAAGTCTGCCCGCTATGACGAGGCCAAGGGCGAATGGACCGTGGTGATCGACCGCGACGGGGAGGAGGTGACCCTGCACCCCAAGGAGCTGGTCCTGGCCACCGGCATGTCGGGCAAGGCGAACGTCCCGGACTTTCCCGGCATGGACCGCTTCAAGGGCGAACAGCACCATTCATCCAAGCATCCCGGCCCCGACGCCTATGCCGGCAAGAAGGTCGTGATCGTGGGGTCGAACAATTCGGCCCATGACATCGCCGCGGCGCTTTGGGAACATGACGCCGATGTCACGATGATCCAGCGGTCTTCGACCCATATCGTGAAATCCGACAGCCTGATGGAGATCGGTCTGGGCGCGCTTTACTCCGAGGAGGCCGTGGCGGGCGGCATGACGACGGAAAAGGCCGACCTGATCTTTGCCTCGCTGCCCTACCGGATCATGCATCAGTGGCAGATCCCGCTGTATGACCAGATCCGCGAACGCGACGCCGATTTCTATGCGGGGCTGGAAAAGGCAGGGTTCAAGCTGGATTTCGGCGACGATGACAGCGGCCTGTTCATGAAGTACCTGCGCCGCGGGTCGGGATACTACATCGACGTGGGCGCCAGCCAGCTGATCATCGACGGTCATGTCAAGCTGGCCCACGGCCAGCTGGTCGAGATCACCGAGAACGGCGTCCTGCTGGACACCGGAGAGGAGCTGCAAGCCGACCTGATCGTCTATGCGACCGGATACGGGTCGATGAACGGATGGGCCGCGGACCTGATCGGGCAGGACGTGGCCGACAAGGTGGGCAAGGTCTGGGGCCTAGGATCGGGCACCACCAAGGACCCCGGCCCGTGGGAGGGCGAACAGCGCAACATGTGGAAACCCACCCAGCAGCCCGGCCTGTGGTTCCATGGCGGCAACCTGCACCAGTCGCGGCATTACTCGCTGTATCTGGCGCTGCAGCTGAAGGCGCGGGCCGAGGGGATCGACACCCCCGTCCACGGCCTTCAGCCGGTGCATCACCTGTCCTGAGGGGCGCGGCCCCTACAGGGTGATGCGGAACCGCACGAAGCCGTCGGGCGCAGGCCCGGCGGCCTCGATCGCCAGCCCTCGGACCGCGTCCAGATAGGCCTCGGCCCCGGGACCGCTGTCGAACAGCACCGTCGCCCCCGGCAGCGCGGCAAAGGACCAGTTGCCGTCCGCCGCCGGGTCGATGGTGCCCTGATCGACGATGTGGCGCACGATCACGTCGCGGTTGGTGTCCGGCCCCTCGAAGACGATGGTCGACCCGTCCGCGCCCGGAAAGCTGCCGCCGCCGGTGGCGCGATAGTTGTTGGTGGCGACGATGAACTCGGCCTCGGGGTCGACGGGCTGCCCGTCGAAGGTCAGGTCCACGATGCGGTTGGCCTCCGCATCGACCAGCACCCCTTCCGCGTCGAAGCGCGAGGGCTGGGACAGGTCGATCCGGTAGCGGACCCCGTCCATCACGTCGAAATTGTAGCTGCGGAAGTCGGGGTTCAGCAGCATCTGGTCGGTCCCCTCGGGGTCGATCCGGTTGAAGGCCCCGGCGCTGCGCTCCAGCCAGTCCTTGACCTGCTGGCCGGTGATCCGCACCGCGCGGATGGTGTTGGGATAGAGATACAGATCCGCCACGTTGCGGATCGCGATGTCGCCCGCCGGCACGTCGGTGTAATAGTCCGGCCCCCCGCGGCCGCCCGCCTTGAAGGGCGCCGCCGCCGACAGGATCGGCAGGCCCTCATGCGGGGTCCCGGCCAGCATCTGGCGGATGTACCAGGATTGCGCATTGGACACGACCTGCACGGACGGGTCGTCCGCCACCATCGCGAAATAGCTGTAGAGCGGCGCGGTGGTCTGTCCGACCGGGCGGCGGACATAGTCCAGCGTCTGCTGATGCTCGGCGGCGGTGGCCTCCTCGATGGCGGCGACGCTGGCGACCAGGGGGACGACCTCGTCCTCGGCGTCGCGCTCGAAGATGGGGCGGGCCTCGACGCTGTGGCGCGCCACGCGCCAGCCGTCGCCGTCGCGCTCCAGCAGCAGATCGACGAGACCCATGTGCGAGCCCCAGAACCCCGCCATCACGCCGGGCTTGCCGCCGATGGTGCCGGCGGCGATGTCGACGCCCTCGACCCCCTCGAAGTCGGGACCGGGAAAGACCTGGTGGGAATGGCCGGTCAGGATCACGTCGATCCCCTCCAGCGCCGCCAGCGGCAGGGCCGCGTTCTCCATGCCCGGTTCGGCCGCGACGGGACCGATGCCGCAATGGGCCAGCGCCACGACCAGATCGACCCCCTCCGCGCGCAGCTTGGGCAGCCATTCGCGGGCCGCATCGACCATGTCGCGGGCCTCCACCCGGCCCTCCAGATGCGCGCGGTCCCATTGCATGATCTGGGGCGGCACGAAGCCGATGATGCCGATGCGGATCGGATGGACCGCGCCCGCGCCGTCGGTGATCTGCCGCTCCAGCACGGCATAGGGCGGCACCAGCGGCTGTCCCTCGGTGGTCACGACATTGGCGCAGACCAGCGGATGGCCCGCCCCCGCCAGGCTGGCCTGCAGGAACTCCAGCCCATAGTTGAACTCGTGATTGCCCAGGGTGCCGCCGTCATAGCCCAAGGCGTTCATCGCCTGGATCACCGGATGGCTGGCCCCCTCGGGCATGCCGCGCTCATAGGCGATGAAATCGCCCATCGGGTTGCCCTGCAGGAAGTCGCCGTTGTCCAGCAGCAGCGTGTTCGTGGCCTCGGCGCGCACGGCCTGAACCAGGGCCGCGGTGCGCGCGAGGCCCGCCGTGTCCATCGCGCGGTCGGCGTAATAGTCGTAGGGCCAGACATGCACATGCAGGTCGGTCGTCTCCATGATCCGCAGATGCGCCTGTCCCGCGGCGGCCCGCGCCGAGAAGGGGTGCAGCGCCGCCAGCGTCAGTCCGGCCACGCCGGAGGCCAGAAATCCGCGGCGGGTCAGGGCAAGGGGGTGGGTCATGGTCGTCGTCCTTGGCTGTTGGAACATGCACGATGGGACAGGCGGCGCGGAAAGGCGACCCAAAGTTTCATGACAGGCAGGCCCTTGCCGCCCGGATGGGCAGACCTGCGCACCTGCCGCAAAAGCGCCGTTGCAGCCCGCCGCACCCGGTCCTAGTCTGCCTGCCGGACAGGAACGGGGAAGATCTGCCGGTGACCTATTGCGTCGGACTGAAGCTGGATGCGGGGCTGGTGCTCTTGTCGGACACGCGCACCAATGCGGGGCTGGACAACATCTCGTGCTATCGCAAGATGTTCTTCTTCGAGGAGCCGGGCGAGCGGGTCATCGCGATCATGACCGCCGGGTCGCTGTCGGTGACCCAGACCACGCTGGCGCGCCTGGCCGAGGCGATCGAGGACGAGCTGGCCGACGAGACGACCTCGATCCTCAAGGCGCCGACCATGCTGCGCGTGGCGACCATCATCGGCGACACGCTGTGCCGCACCCGGCGCGAGATCGCCGAACAGTGCCGCGACCTCAAGCAGCAGGCATCCGCCAGCATGATCGTCGCGGGACAGAGGAAGGGCGGCGACATGCGCCTGTTCCTGATCTATCCCGAGGGCAACTTCATCGAGGCGACCGAGGACACGCCCTTCCTGCAGATCGGAGAGCACAAATACGGCAAGCCGATCCTGGACCGCGTGGTCACCCCCGCGACCAGCCTGGCCGACGCGCAGAAGGCGGTGCTTTTGTCGATGGATTCGACGCTGCGGTCGAACCTGTCGGTGGGGATGCCGCTGGACCTGGCGGTGATCGAGGCGGATGCCTGCGCCATCACCACCCGCCGCCGCATCCTGGACGGCGATCCGGACTTCATGCAGATGAGCGCGGCCTGGTCGGCGGCGCTGCGCGACAGCTTCGTCAAGGTCAGCATCTGACCCGCAGCTGTTAGCGCAAGACGGACCGCATCCGCGTTGAAGCGGTCCGGCCAAGCCGCTAAGCAGGCCCCGACACCATCCTCGGGGGACATCATGACCGACAAGACCAGCCGCAGCCGCATCACCCCCGAAGAGGCGCTGGCCTATCACCTGGAGCCGCGTCCGGGCAAATACGACATCACGCCCTCGACCCCCATGACCACGCAGCGCGACCTGTCGCTGGCCTATTCGCCGGGGGTCGCGGTGCCGGTCCAGGCCATCGCCGACCGCCCCGAGACGGCCTATGACTATACCACCAAGGGCAACATGGTGGCGGTGATCTCGAACGGGACGGCGATCCTGGGGATGGGCAATCTGGGCGCGCTGGCCTCGAAGCCGGTGATGGAGGGCAAGGCGGTGCTGTTCAAGCGCTTTGCCGACGTCAACGCCATCGACCTGGAGCTGGACACCGAGGACGCGGACGAATTCATCAACGCCGTCAAGCTGATGGGCCCGACCTTCGGGGGCATCAACCTGGAGGACATCAAGGCGCCGGAATGCTTCATCATCGAACAGCGCCTGAAGGAGCTGATGGACATTCCGGTCTTCCATGACGACCAGCACGGCACCGCCGTCATCTGCGCCGCGGGCCTGCTGAACGCGCTGGAGCTGTCGGGCAAGAAGATCGAGGACGTGCGGATCGTGCTGAACGGCGCGGGGGCCGCGGGCATCGCCTGTCTGGAACTGCTGAAGTCGATGGGTGCGCGGCACGAGAACTGCATCATGTGCGACACCAAGGGCGTGATTTACCAAGGCCGCACCGAGGGCATGAACCAGTGGAAATCGGCCCATGCGGTCGTCACCACCGCCCGCACGCTGGAGGAGGCGATGAAGGGCGCCGACGTCTTCCTGGGCGTCAGCGCCAAGGGGGCGGTGACTCAGGACATGGTCGTCAGCATGGCCGACAACCCGGTGATCTTCGCGATGGCGAATCCCGACCCCGAGATCACGCCCGAGGACGCCCATGCCGTCCGCCCCGACGCGATCGTGGCCACGGGCCGCAGCGATTACCCGAACCAGGTGAACAACGTCCTGGGCTTTCCCTACCTGTTCCGCGGTGCGCTGGACATCCACGCCCGCGCCATCAACGACGAGATGAAGATCGCCTGTGCCGAGGCCCTGGCGAAGCTGGCGCGCGAGGATGTTCCCGACGAGGTCGCCGTCGCCTATGGCCGCAAGCTGCAGTTCGGGCGCGACTACATCATCCCGACGCCCTTCGATCCGCGGCTGATCCACGTGATCCCGCCCGCCGTGGCGAAGGCCGGGATGGACACGGGCGTCGCGCGGCGCCCGATCATCGACATGGACGGCTATGTCCAGACGCTGAAGAACCGGATGGACCCGACCGCCGCGATCCTGCAGGGCATCCATGCCCGCGCGCGCCAGGCCCAGGCCCGGATGATCTTTGCCGAGGGCGACGACCCGCGCGTGCTGCGCGCCGCCGTCGCCTGGCAGCGCACCGGCATGGGCCAGTCGCTGGTCGTGGGCCGCGAGGCCGAGGTCAAGGCCGAGCTGGAGGCCTTGGGCATGGGCGACGCCTTCCGCGAGATCAGCGTCGTGAACGCCGCCAACACCCGCCATTTGGACAACTATCACGAGTTCCTGTACCAGCGCCTGCAGCGCAAGGGCGTCGACCGCGAGGACGCGTTCAAGCTGGCCAACCGCGACCGGCATGTCTTTGCGGCGCTGATGCTGGCGCATGGGCATGGCGACGGGTTGGTGACGGGGGCCACGCGCAAGAACGCGCCCGTTCTGGCGCAGATCGGGCAGGTCTTCGACGTGCGCCCGCAGGACGGGGCGGTGGGCATCACCGCCGTGTTGCATCGCGGCCGGATCGTGCTGATCGGCGACACGCTGGTCCATGAATGGCCCGAACCCGAGGATCTGGCCGACATCGCCACCCGCGGCGCTGCCGTCGCCCGCAACCTGGGGCTGGAGCCGCGCGTGGCCTTCCTGTCGTTTTCGAACTTCGGCTATCCGGTCAGCGAACGCGCCATCAAGATGGCCCAGGCCGCCACCGTCCTGGACCGCCGCGGCGCCGATTTCGAGTACGAGGGCGAGATGACCGTGGACGTGGCGCTGAACATGGATTCGGCCGCGCGCTATCCGTTCAGCCGCCTGACCGCGCCCGCGAACGTGCTGGTGGTACCGGCGCGGCATTCGGCCTCGATCTCGGTCAAGCTGATGCAGGAGATGGCGGGCGCGACCGTCATCGGCCCGATCCTGACGGGCGTGGCGCGCCCGATCCAGATCTGTTCGACCAACTCGACCGTCAGCGACATCCTGAACATGGCCGCCATCGCCGCGGGCGGGGTCGGCGCGCAGGGCTGAGGGCGCGCCGAAGGGGGTATTTGGGCAAAGGAGACGTTCAGGCGTCGCGGTCGAACTGGCGCTGCCGCTCCCGGAACCGGGCGCGGTCGGCGTCGGAATATTCGTCGGCGCAGCGGTGGCAGCTGACGCCATCCTCGTATTCCGGGCGGGCGCGGTCCTCGGGGGCCAGGGGGCGGCGGCAGGCATGGCACATCCCGTGCCGCCCCTGCGCCAGCCCGTGCGTCAGGCTGACCCGCTGATCGAAGACGAAGCATTCGCCCTGCCAAGCACTGTCCTTTTGGGGGACGTCCTCGAGGTATTTCAGGATGCCGCCCTGCAGATGATAGACCTGATCGACGCCTTGCGAGATCAGGTAGTTGGTCGACTTTTCGCAGCGGATGCCGCCGGTGCAGAACATCGCGATGCGCTTGCCCTGGAACCGGTGCGCGTTCTCCTGCCACCAGGCCGGAAAGTCGCGGAAGCTTTTCGTGCCGGGGTCGATGGCGCCACGGAACGTGCCGATCTGGACCTCGTAATCGTTGCGCGTGTCGATCACGGCCACGTCGGGCGCGGCGATCAGCGCGTTCCAGTCGCGCGGCGCGACGTAATGGCCGGTGGTGGTGGCGGGGTCCATGTCGGGCTGGCCCATGGTCACGATCTCGGCCTTGAGCCGGACCTTCATGCGGCCGAAGGGGGGCGCGTCGGCCGCGCTCTCCTTCCAGTCGAGACCCGCGAAGCCGGGCCAGGCGCGGATATGGTCCAGCACCGCCAGGATGCCCGCGCGCGGACCCGCGATGGTGCCGTTCACCCCTTCGGGCGCCAGCAGCAGCGTGCCGCAGAGGCCCTTTGCGCGGCACAGGTCCAGCAGCGGTCCCTGCCGGGCCGCCGGATCGGGCAGGCGGGCGAAGTGATAGAGAGCGGCGACGGTAAGCATGGGCGTGGCCTTATCGCGGCCACGCCCCTTGGTGCAAGATCAGAACTCCAGACCCAGGGCGATGCCGCCCAGCAGATAGGTCAGGCCGGTGATCAGCAGGATGCCCACCATGTTCAGCACGAAGCCGCCCCGCGCCATCTGCGCGATGGTCACCTTGCCGGTGCCGAAGACGATGGCGTTCGGCGGCGTTCCCACCGGCAGCATGAAGGCGCAGGTCGCCGCCAGCGCCGCCGGGATCAGCAGCGTCATCGCATCGGCGCCGATGCCGATGGCCACCCCGCCCAGGATCGGGATGAAGGTCGCCGCCGTCGCGGTGTTCGAGGTGATCTCGGTCAGGAACAGGATGATCGTGACCACCGCCGCGACCAGGAGGATCGTGGGCAGCGTGCCAAGGCCCGTCACCTGCTGGCCGAACCAGCCGTCCAGCCCCGAGGACGCCACCGCCGAGGCCAGCGACAGCCCGCCCCCGAACAAGAGCAGCACGCCCCAGGGCAGGCCCTGTTCGGCATCCTTCCAGTCCAGCACCATCGTGCCGCGACCCTTGGCGGGCAGCAGGAACATCGCCAGGCCCGCGCCGATCGCGATGGCCGTGTCGTCCAGGTTGCCCAGCCAGGGTGCTGCGGCCTCGATCGCGGGGATCGAGGTCAGCAGGCCCGGCACGATCCACAGGAAGGCCGCGGTGCAGAAGACCGCCAGGACCATCCTCTCGCCCTGGCTCAGCGGGCCCAGGTCGCGCAGCTGGTCGTCGATCATCTGCCTGCCGCCCGGAATCTCTGGCAGATCGAAGCGATAGAGCCAGCGCGTCATCAGGACCCAGGCGATCAGGATGAAGATGAAGGCCATCGGGGTGCCCAGCATCATCCATTCCAGAAAGCCGATGTTGCGTCCCAGCTCGTCCGAGGCATAGCCCGCGACGATGGCGTTGGGCGGGCTGCCCAGAAGCGTGCCCAGACCGCCCATGGACGCCGCCCATGCGATGGACAGGACCAGGCAGACGCCGAAGGCGCGCACCTGCGGGTCCTTGACGCTGTCGGCGATGGTGCCGCCGGCCTCCATCGCGGCCGCGGCCTTGGACGCGCTTTCGCTGGAGCTGCGCTCGATCACCAGGGCCAGGACGGACATGGCGATGGGCAGCATCATCAGCGTGGTCGCGGTGTTGGACACCCACATGGACAGAAAGCCCGTGGCCAGCATCAGCCCCAGCACGATTTGGCGCGGCGAGGTGCCGACCCGGCTCAGCGTCAACAGCGCGATGCGCATGTGCAGGTGCCATTTCTCCATCGCGATGGCGATGAGAAAGCCGCCCAGGAACAGGAACACGATCGAGCTGGCATAGGGCTGCGTCGCCTGCCCCACGGTCGTCTCGGTCAGGGCGGGGATCAGCACGATGGGCAAGAGCGCGGTGGCCGACAGCGGGATCGCCTCGGTCATCCACCACACCGCCATCAGCGTGCCGACGGTGGCCACGACGCGGGCATCCGGCGACAGCCCCTCCTGCCCGCCCAGCAGCCACCAGACCAGCCCGGCCGCGACCAGACCCAGGGCGCGCAGGCCCCATGTCATCGCGGCCGATCGCGTCGGCACCTCGTTCTCGTCATAATCGGCGGGGTGATGCAGATCGTCCTGAATGCCCACGTGACCTCCCTGTTCCCTGTCGGACTGCTAATACCATGATTTGCATAGGGCAAAACGGCCGTCGAAACCAGTCTTGACGCCCGCCGCACGGGGCGCGCAAATGGTCGCGCCCCGCCAGACCCAAGGCCCGCCATGACCCAAGCCCTGATCGTGATCGACCTGCAGACCGATTTCTGCCCCGGCGGACGGCTGGCCGTCGCGGGGGGCGACGAGGTCGTCGAGGCGGTGAACGCGATGATGGCCGGTCACGACGCGGTCGTGCTGACCCAGGACTGGCACCCGGCCGATCATGCCAGCTTCGCCGGGAACCATCCCGGCGCCGCACCCTTCTCGGTCACGCAGATGCCCTACGGGCCGCAGGTCCTGTGGCCCGCGCATTGCGTGATCGGCACGCCGGGCGCGGCCTTCCACCCGCGCCTGGACGTGGACCGGGCCGACCTGATCCTGCGCAAGGGGTTCCGGGCGGGCATCGACAGCTACTCGGCCTTCTTCGAGAACGACCGGACCACCGCCACGGGGCTGGCGGGCTATCTGCGCGACCGGGGCGTCACGGATCTGACCTTCGTCGGGCTGGCGCTGGATTTCTGCGTCGCCTGGAGCGCGATGGACGCCGCCCGTCTGGGGTTCCGCGCCCGCGTGGTCGAGGACGCCTGCCGCGCCATCGACCTGGACGGCAGCCTGGATGCGGCGCGCACGGCGATGCGCGCGGCGGGGGTCGTGCTGGCCTGAGGGTTGCGCCGCCGCGCGGATCAAGGCACCAAGGCTCAAACGGGGGGTCCAGCAGACATGGCCGACATCGCCACGCGCGTCTACAACCACAAATGGAAGATCGACCCCATCGTCCGGTCGCTGATCGACACCGACTTCTACAAGCTGCTGATGTGCCAGTCTGTGTTCAGGAACAGTCCGGACACGACCGTCACCTTCAGCCTGATCAACCGCAGCAAGGATGTGCGCCTGGCCGACCTGATCGACGAGGGCGAGCTGCGCGAGCAGCTGGACCACGTACGGTCACTGTCCCTGACCCGCGGAGAGAGCACCTGGCTGCGCGGCAACACCTTCTATGGCAAGCGGCAGATGTTCCGCCCCGATTTCATGGAGTTCCTGGAGGGGCTGCGCCTGCCCGCCTATCACTTGGACAAGCGCGACGGCCAGTACGAGCTGACCTTCGAGGGCCCCTGGCCCCAGGTGATGCTGTGGGAGATCCCGGCCCTGTCGATCCTGATGGAGCTGCGGTCCCGCGCGGTCCTGAAGGACATGGGCCGGTTCGAGCTGCAGGTTCTCTATGCCCGCGCCATGACCCGGCTGTGGGAGAAGATCCAGGCCATGCGCGCCCTGCCCGACCTGCGCATCGCCGATTTCGGCACCCGCCGGCGCCACAGCTTCCTGTGGCAGGACTGGGCCGTGCAGGCGATGATCGAGGGGTTGGGCGACCGCTTCACCGGCACCTCGAACTGCCTGATCGCGCAGCGCCGCGACATCGAGGCGATCGGCACCAATGCGCATGAGCTGCCCATGGTGCGCGCGGCCCTGGCCGATGGCGACGCGGCCCTGCGCCGGGCGCCCTATGACGTGCTGGCCGACTGGCACGAGGAGCATGACGGCAACCTGCGCATCATCCTGCCCGACACCTACGGCACGGAGGGGTTCCTGGCGGGCGCGCCGGACTGGCTGGCGGGCTGGACCGGCATCCGCATCGACAGCGGCGACCCGGCCACCGGGGCCGAGACCGCGATCCGCTGGTGGCGGTCGCGCGGCGAGGACCCGCGGGCCAAGCTGATCATCTTTTCCGACGGGCTGGACGTGGACAAGATCCTGGCCCTGCACCGGCAGTTCCACGGCCGGGTCAAGGTCAGCTTCGGTTGGGGCACGCTGCTGACCAACGACTTTCGCGGGCTGGTGCCGGGGGACGGGCTGGCGCCCTTCAGCCTGGTCTGCAAGGCGGTGGCGGCCGACGGGCGGCCCACGGTCAAGCTGTCGGACAACCCCTCCAAGGCCACCGGCCCCGCGGCCGAGATCGAGCGCTACAAGCGCGTCTTCGGCGTGGGCGTCCAGCAGGCGCTGGCCGTCACCGTCTGACGCGTCTCAGACGCCCGCGGCCCACAGCACCAGAAGGCAGGCCAGCGCACCCAGGCTGCCGGTGATCGGCACCGTGACCAGCCAGGCCACGGTGATGGTCGCGACATGGCTGCGCCGGACCAGGATGCGGCGGCGCGCCTCGGCCGCGGGCAGCGCGTCCGAGCGGCGGTCGCGGCGCCGGTCCAGCCATTCGCGCGCAAAGCCCACGCCGAAGACGCCCCCCACCGCCACATGCGTGGTCGAGACCGGCAGCCCCAGGGCCGAGGCCCCCAGCACCGTCACCGCCGTGGCCAGCGACACGCAGAAGGCGCGGCCCGCGTTCAGCCGGGTGATGCCGCTGCCGACCATATGGACCAGGCGGCGCCCGAACAGCAGCGTGCCCGCGGCGATGGCCAGCCCCCCGCCCAGCAGCACCGTGACCGGCACGACGCCCATCGCGGGCACCAGCCCCTGTCCGCGCAGCACCACCGACAGCGGCCCCGCCACGTTGCCCACGTCGTTGGCGCCATGCGCGAAGCCCAGCATGACCACCGCAATCAGCAGCGCGGGGCGCAGAAGCGGCTTGATGCCCGGCCGCGCGGGGTGGCGCGCGGCCTCCTGCCGGACGGTGCGGCGGGTCAGCAGCACGCCCGCTACCCCCGGCAGCAGGGCCAGCGCGACCAGCGGCGGCAGGTCGATCCGCCGGTCCACCAGCACGATCAGATAGGCCGAGAACAGGCCCACCATCAGCCCGACCAGCGGCGGCAGCCAGCGCAGGGCGGCGGCGATGCGGTCGGGCGCCTCGACCACCTTCAGGCGCAGCAGCACCAGAAGCGCGCCGGCCAGGCTGCCCGCGACCAGGGGCGTCGCGACCCACACGACCGCGATCATAGCCAGCGTGCCCCAGGTGACCGCGCCCAGCCCGAAGGCCACCGCCCCGGCCCCCGCGATGCCGCCAACGATGGAATGCGAGGTGCTGACCGGCAGGCCGATCCCGGTGGCCAGCGTGATCCAGACGACCGCCCCGATCAGCGCCGCGACCATGGCCATCGGCGCCCGCGGCCCCGAGGTCAGCGGCCCAAGCTCGACGATGCCGCTGGCCAGCCGCTCGGACACTGCGCCCCCCGCCAGCACCGCCCCCGCGATCCCGGCCAGCGCGACCATGACCAGCCCCGGCACCATGCCGACCGCGCCCGCCCCCACCGCGGGGCCCAGGGAGTTCGCGACATCATTCGCCCCGATCGCCATGCCCAGCCAGGCCGCGACCACCAGCCCGGCGCCGACGGCCAGCAGGCCCGGCGCGGCACCCGACAGGGCCATGCCCATCAGCAGCGCGCCGACCACGGCCAGAACCCCCAGCCCCAACCGCCAGACGGGGCGGAAGGCATGCATCTGCGCGACCTCGGCCTGGCCGATGCGGCCCAGATCCTTGTCCAGCGCGCGAAAGCGGTTGTGGCGGCTCATCCCCGCGCCTCAGGATGCGGCATTGCGGTCCAGTCCGGTCAGGATCGCCTTGAGCCCCGGCTCGGCCACCATGGCGGCGGCACGCTCGGGCGCGAACCAGCGCCGCTTGCGCTGCCCGCGTTCGGGAAAGTCGTCGGCAAGCCCGTCCACCGTCAGCAGAAAGACCCGCATCTCGATCGGTACGGAGTAGCCCTGATCATGGTTCTTGTCATAGTGGAAGCGTCCGATCTCAGCCGGGCGGATGCGGCCGCGCACGCCCGCCTCCTCCCAGGCCTCCTGGGCGGCGGCGCCGGGCAGGGTGCGCCCCTCCATCGGCCAGCCCTTGGGGATGACCCAACGGCCGGTGTCGCGGCTGGTCACCAGCAGGACCTCTCCGGTCCGCGGATCGCGGCACAGCGCGCCGACCTGCATCATCGCGGGCCGCCGTCCCAGCAGCATCTCCAGAACCCGGCGCAGAAGGCTCATGCGTCGTCGTCCACGCGTCCGCGCAGGGACTTGACCTCGCCCCGGACGGTCTTGGCCTTCAGCCGCCGGCGCTGGCTGCCCAGGGTCGGGCGGGTGGCGATGCGCCGCTTGGGCGCGGTCAGCGCCTCGCGGATCAGCTCGGCCAGGCGTTCGCGCGCCAGCTCGCGGTTGCGGGCCTGGCTGCGGGTCTCCTGCGACAGGATCAGGATCGCGCCCTCCTGCGTCCAGCGCCGCCCGGCCAGCCGCTGCAGGCGTCGCTTGACCGCGTCGCCGATGGACGGGGACCGTGCCGCCTCGAACCGCAATTCCACCGCCGTCTCCACCTTGTTCACGTTCTGCCCGCCCGGTCCCTGCGACCGGGTGAACTGTTCGGAAAGCTCCCATTCCTGGATGGCGATGGTGTCGGTGACATGCAGCATGACCCCAAGATAGGGCGCGTTCCGTCACCAGTGAAAGCGCAAAGCGGTTAATTCGACGTAAATCACGCGATAATCAGATGGCTGTGCCCCTGTTCCGGCCAATGCGCATGGGGCAGCACCGCGCCATTGCTGCGGCTGTCGCGCACCCGCGTCAGATCGACCGTGGCGCGCACCCAGCCCGGCGCGTCCATCGCGCCTTCCGCGATGATGCCGGTCTCGGGCCAGAACCCGTCGGGCGGGCCATAGATCGCGGCACGGCCGCGGTTCTCGTCCAGCGCGGGCATCCAGGCGCAGGGGCCGACGGTGGGCGCATGCACGACCACGCATTGGCTCTCCAGGGCGCGGGCCATGGAGCCGATGCGCACCCGGTTGAAGCCCGCGACCGTGTCGGTGCAGCTGGGCACCAGCAGGATCTCGGCCCCCGCCTCGGCCAGGATACGGCCCAGCAGCGGAAACTCGCTGTCATAGCAGATCAGCACGCCGATCCGGCCCAGGGCGGTGTCGAAGAGGCGCAGGCCCGGCGCGCCGGTCACGTCCCAATGCTCGCGTTCGAAGCGGGTCATGATCTGCTTGTCCTGATGGCCGATCACGCTGTCGGGACCGTACAGCACCGCCCGGTTCACCGGCCGCGCGTCTTGGAAGACCGGTCCCGAGGCGCCCAGGATGTGACAGCCGTGCCGCGCCGCCAGATCGGCATGCAGGGCGTGGACGGCGGGCCAGTGACGGGCGACCTCGTGCAGGCCGGCCTCCAGATCGCCCGCCACGGCCTGCCCGCCCAGGGAGGCCAGCTCCATGGCGCCGTATTCGGGAAAGACCAGGAGGTCGGCCTGGGCCTCCGCCACCCACCGGGTCAGCTTGGCGGCATAGGCGTCGAAAGTGTCGAACCAGTCGATGGGATAGGCGGCGGCGGCGATCTTCACAGCGGTCTCATCCAGAATTGCAGGGTCTTGTCGGTCTCGGACGCCTGGCCCAGGTCCTTCCAGGCAAAGCGCGCCACGGCGCCCTCCAGCGGCGCATAGCCCCGCTTGCGCCAGAAGCCGTCCAGCGGGCGGTATTCGGCGGGCCGCATCGGATGATCCGGGCGGCGGATCACGCTGCAGAAGGCCGACCAGCGCGCGCCCAGGGCGCGGGCGTGATCCTCGCGCGCGTCGAAGAAGGCGTGTCCCAGACCCCGCCCGCGATAGGCGGGCAGCAGCACCGATTCGGCGCAGTAGAAGATGTCGGACAGCGCCTCGGGGCGGCCGTCGAAGGCCGCGCCGAAATCGGCGGCGTGATCGGCCATCGGCGCGCCGGTCGCGGCCCCCACGATCCGGTCCCCGTCCATCGCCGCCACGACCACCGCGCCCGGCGCCTGATAGGCGCGCAGGTAATCGCGTTCGTAATCGGCGTCGCCGTCGTAGAGATAGGGCCAGTCGCGGAACACGTCGATGCGCAGCCGCGCCACGTCGGGCAGCGCGGCCGCCAGCGCATCGCCGGTCAGGACGCGGACCGCGACACTCATGCGCCGACCTGCGCCATCCAGTCGGCCAGGTTGTAATAGGTGGTGACCCGCGCGATGCGCCCGTCGCGGAGGGTGAAGAACGCGCCCGCGGGCAGGCGATAGGTCTGGCCCGCGGCCTCGGGCAGGCCGGGGTCGGTCTTCAGATAGGTGCCGTTCACCACGAATTCCGCCGCCGCGCGGTCGCCCGCATCGTTGGCCATGATGACCATGTCGGTCAGGTTTTCCCTGTAGCATTCGGTCATGTGGGCGTTGAACTCCGCGAACCTGGCGCGGCCGTGGCGGATCTGGCCCTCGTTCACGTGATGCTCCACATCGTCGTGCAGCAGCGCCAGCATGTCATCGGTGCGTCCGGCGTTGAAGGCATCATAATAGGCGGCGATCAGGTCGGTGGCGGTCATCGGTCTCTCCATAGTCTCAGGCGGAATCTAGCGCGGCGCGCGCGTCCCGTCACCTGATCCCTAGGTCCCAGGGAACCCGGCGGGCCGCGACAGCCTTGAAAAACCGCATGAACCTGTTAGCGCTGATGCAAACAGGACCCGGAGGGACGACATGGACAATCGCGATCAGCTTGGCGCGCGCGAGATCACCTGCTTCAAGGCCTATGACGTGCGCGGAGAGCTGGGCAAGAACCTGGACGCGGACGTGGCCTATCGCATCGGCCGCGCCTTCGCGCAGGCGCGTGGCGCCAAGCGAGTCGTCGTGGGCCGCGACAGCCGCGAGAGCAGCCCCGAACTGGCCGCGGCCCTGATCGAGGGGCTGACCGATGGCGGCGCCGACGTGCTGGACCTGGGGCTGGCGGGCACCGAGGAGGTGTATTTCCACACCGGCAACCAGGACACCGACGGCGGGATCGAGGTCACGGCCTCGCACAACCCGATCAACTACAACGGCATGAAGATCGTGGGCCGCGGCTCGGCGCCGCTGGACCCGGCGACCGAACTGCCGCCGATCGTGGCGCTGGCCACCGGCGGCGACTTCGCCCCCGCGACCAAGGGCACGGTCACCGATTTCAGCCATGCCCGTGCGGAATACGCGTCCCGCATGGCCGATTTCGTCGATGTCGCGGCGCTGAAGCCGATGAAGATCCTGGTCAATGCCGGGAACGGCACCGCCGGCCCGACCTTCGACGCCATCGCCGCCGAGCTGGAGCGTCGCGGTGCGCCGCTGACCTTCGTGCGCATGCACCATGATGTCGACAGCAGCTTTCCGAACGGCATCCCGAACCCGCTTCTGGACGAGAACCAACCCCCCACCGTCGCCCGCATGAAGCAGGAAAAGGCCGATCTGGGCGTGGCCTGGGACGGCGATTTCGACCGCTGCTTCTTCTTCGACGAGAACGGCCGCTTCATCCCCGGCGAATATATCGTGGGCCTGCTGGGCGCGGCCTTCCTGGAGAAGTCGCCGGGCGAGAAGATCGTGCATGACCCGCGCGTCATCATGAACACCCGCGCCATGATCGAGGAGGCCGGCGGCGAGGCCGTCGTCAGCAAGACCGGCCACGCCTTCATCAAGCGCAAGATGCGCGACGTGGGCGCGATCTATGGCGGCGAGATGTCGGCGCATCACTATTTCCGCGACTTCTACTACTGCGACAGCGGGATGATCCCTTGGCTGCTGATGATCGAGCTCTTGTCCCGCAAGGGCCAGACGCTGGCGCAGCTGCTGGAGGAGCGGATGCGGCTCTATCCGTCGTCCGGAGAGACGAACTACACCATCGCGGACCCGGATGCGGCCATCGCCCGGCTGATCGACGCCTATGAGGCCAAGGCCGACAGCCGCGACGATCTGGACGGGGTGTCGCTGAACTTCGGCAGCTGGCGCTTCAATCTGCGCAAGTCGAACACCGAACCGGTGGTGCGCCTGAACGTCGAGGCCGACGGCGACGCGGCCCTGGTGCGCGAGAAGCAGGCCGAACTGGCCGCCCTGCTGAAGGGCTGATCGGGCCGGGGCGCGACCGTCAGGCCGCGCCCCCGTCCTCGAAGCCGAAGGCGATGTAGTCGCGCAGATAGGCCTGGCGCGCGGCCTGCAGCAGCGCGGGTTCGCGCAGGAAATCGGGCATCTGCGACGCCGGCAGGCGATCCAGCCCCGGATCGGCGATCCCCGCGGCGCGGCACAGCACCGACAGGTCCTCGGCCAGCCGGTCCTCGCGGATCAGCATGTCGGGGGTGGCCACGCGGGTGAAGCCCGCGATAACCTCCGACTGGCTGGCCCATGCGGCGGGGGTGGGCAGGGTCGTCTGACCGTTCAGGTTGCGCTTGAGAAAGGCCAGGAAGGACGCGAACAGCGCGATCTGCTCCTGCCGCGTCAGCCCTGCCAGCGCCTCGTCCGGCGGCAGGGCCACGCGATGCACCGTCCGCATCAGCTGGCGCAGCTCCGGCTGACCGTCCGACAGCAGCTGCCGGAACGCCGTCCAGGCGCGGTGCAGCGGATGGCGCAGCACCGCGAAGCTGCGATGGCCGGGATGCGCGCGCTTCCACTGGCGCAGGCTGGTCTGGGTGAAGTCGCCGCTGACCGGACCCAGCCCCTCCATCCAGATGCGCAGCGCGCCCGCCGGACCGCCGCGGACCGGCATGTGGATCAGCCCGCGCCCGGCCTCGACCGCCTGGAAGCTGGGCACCGAGGGGCCGCGGCGCGGCTCGAAGTTCGGAATGCGGCGCAGCATGAACGGGTCCAGCCGGTGCAGGTCCTGCTGCATCTCGTCGAAATTGGTGACCTTCTCGGCCAGCTCGCGCGGGTTCTGGGGCACCTGGTCGCTGGCCGGTTCCACGCGCGGGATGTCGGTGCGGCCCAGCCAGTGGACCAGCCCGGTCATCACGTCCGCATCGCGCAGGTCGTCATAGCCCAGCCAGAAGGCCACCTGCCCCGTCACCTGCAGGCGGTGCATCACGCGCCGCTGGAACCGCTCGACCGCGGCGACCATGTCGCGGAACTCGGGGCCATCATATCGGGTGGCGGCGGGGATCGGGGTCTCGGTCTCGTTCAGCTTCCACTGGTTCGTCTCGCGCGCCAGGCGGGTCGAGACATAGCTGTCCAACGGATTGCGCGTCAGCACGATCTTGGCGCAGGTGGCGTCGTGCATGATCGCGTCGAAGACCCGCGGATCGTGGTCGTGGAAGTAGCGGAACCCCGGCAGGTGGTCCGGCTTGTCGAACAGCCGGTCCAGCAGGACCATGGGGTCGGCCTCGCGCTGCTGGCGGGTGATGCCCTGCAGCTCGTCCTTGTCGGGCCAGCCCATCATGTAGGGGTTGAACGCCTCGCCGAAGCAGGTGATGCCGCGCAGCCCGTTCAGCGTCGCCTCCAGCAGGTTCGACCCGGTGCGCATCTCGGCAAAGATCACGAAGCGGCGGAAGGGGCGGGTCATTCGGCGGCGGTCCTTTCGGGCAGGGAGATCTCGGGAAGGGGGATGGCGTCGCCCGACAGGCGCGGGCGCAGGCCCGAATTGCGCAGCCGCCGCAGCAGTTCGGCCAGGCCGTGCAGGTCGCGCATGCGGGGCATGTCGCCCATCGCGCCCCCGCGCAGCGGCAGGTGCTGCAGCGACTGGACCAGCATCTCCTGCGGACGGGCCAGAAAGTCGGTCAGCTCATGGACATGGACGCGCGCCTTGACCCAGACCGAGTTCAGCACGTCCAGCTGCGCGATCTCGGCCCGCTGCAGATGGGCGGTGATGCGGCGGATGTCGTCGAAGGGCATGTCGGATTCCAGCAGCGGCAGCATCCACGCCCCGGTCACCACGTGGATATGGGCGTTCGGATCGGTGGCCATGAACCAGTTCAGCGCCTGGTTGTCGCGCGGGCTGAACTGGAAGACCTGCATGCGCGCCGTGATGCGGATCAGCGCGGTCAGGAAGCCGTGCGGGTCGCGGTCGCGGATCAGCGTGCTGGAGGAGATCGCCCCCGGCCCGATCGCCGGGCGGCCGGCGAACTCGACCGTCTCGGGGCCCAGCAGGTGGCCGTGCACATCCGCGTCCAGACGTTCGGCCAGCCAGCCCTCGAAATCGGGGAAGATGTCCGAGAATCCCTGGAAGACCGCATAGGCCGCCGATGTCTTGCCGTTCTCGGCATCCTTGCGGGGAAAGCGCGACTGCATGTAGAGGCCGGGCCGCCCCAGCAGGCGGCGGCGCACGGTGCGGTTGATCAGACGCTCGATCCGCTGCGGCTGCGGCGGGGCGGGGTCGGGCACAGCCCCCGCGGGGCGCGGGAAATGCGCCAGGAGATGCGCGGCGCGCGGCCAGACCTTGCGCGCCACGAAGCAGCGCGACTCCTCCAGCATCAGGGCGTGATCGTCGTAGAGCAGATAGGGCCGCCCGTCATGGTCGAACTTGGCCAGGGTCAGGGAATGGCTCTCGATGCGGATGGCGTGGCGGCGCGCCAGCGTCTGGAAATAGCTCTCGTCCGGGATCCAGGACAGCCGGAAGAACCGGTCGAACTCGGCCCGGCGGGGATCGTCCAGGATCGCCCGTAGCGTTGCCGCGGTCAGGCACCACCATTGCGAGCCCAGATGCGGCGTCAGCCCGCGCGGCAGGCGGCGGCGGATGCCCAGACGCCGCTGCCAGTCGACCAGCCGGTCGAACAGCCAGCGCCGCTTGCGCCAGTCCACCGGATAGAACAGCGTGAAGCGCTCCTCGTTCAGCCCGCCGACGGTCCAGCCGACATCCAGCGCGCTGACGCTCTCGATATGGTCGCAGGCGGGGTCCTGCGCCAGATAGGCGGCCAGGTCGCGCACCGGGCGCAGCGGCAGGCACGAGCCCGAGGCCAGATAGACATGGGTGACGTCGGGATGGCTGTCCAGCAGCAGCCGGGCCGCATCCTGGGTCGCGCGCACCAGGCTGAAGCGCCCCCAGTCGCAGGGGTGGCGGCGCGAATGGACGACGCCCGGCAGGTCGGCCAGATCGGCCTGCAACCGCGCCACGGCGCGCGCGGAGGTCTTGGCATCGACATGGATCGCGACGCGGGCGCCGCCCTCGACCCAGATGCGCGCCATCCGCGCCGCCACGTCCAGCCTGTCGTGACAGAGCAGGATCACCCCCAGACGGACGTCGCGGCGCATCATGCCCAGTTCCCCCGCGAGATCAGGCCCAGATCCTCCAGCTGCCGCCAATCGTCGTATTCGCGCGATTCGCTGCACCACAGGTCGGTGCCGCCGCGCAGCCCGGCGTGATAGGCCTTGTATTCCTTGCTGTTGGCGTAATGCTGACGGCGGTCCAGCTCCTCGGCCGACTTCTCGGCAAAGGTCGAGAGGAACTTGGCATGCAGCAGGCAGCCCGAGGCCATCTCGCCGCCATCCTCGTCATAGACCAGGTTCAGGTGCCGCGGCAGCAGCATGTGGGTCGAGCTGACATAGGCATAGCGCCAGTGCCACTTGACCAGGGGCGTCTTGTTCAGGGCCGGTCCCGCCAGCGGATCGGCGGTGAAGAACTTGCGCGTGCGCGGACCGCCCTGGATCCACAGGTTGCCGTAATGGCGGTTCTTGCTGATCGTGTAGTTCGCCGGATCGAACCAGCGCGCGATGGTGAAGGGGTCGGCGCCCTCTTCGTAGGGGTGATCCTCGATGGCGCCGCGGGGATACATGTCCAGCAGCATGGCCGGAAAGCTGCGCCGCCCCGACGCGTCCAGCCAGTCGGTCAACGCCGGCAGCGGACGCGAATCGCAATGCGGATAGAT
Source organism: Paracoccus sp. ME4 (assembly GCF_046736325.1). Taxonomy (GTDB): domain Bacteria; phylum Pseudomonadota; class Alphaproteobacteria; order Rhodobacterales; family Rhodobacteraceae; genus Paracoccus. The sequence continues at coordinate 176,933 of NZ_CP151276.1, read as the reverse complement.
CAGGAACTCATCGGGATCGACCGTCAGGCACCAATGGCCGCTGCCGTATCGCATCAACAGGCGGTTGATCCAGTCCATGCCGAAGCGCGACCGCTTGTAGCCGGCATTGGTCCACCACAGCGACACGTCGGGCTGTTCGGAGAGATAGTTTCCGCTGCCGTCGCTGCTGTTATTGTTCACGAACAGGAAGTGATTCACGCCCAGATTGCGGTAATAGTCCAGGAACCACGGCAGCCGTACCCGTTCGTTGCGCAGGGTCACGAAGGCCAGGATGTCGCCCTTGCGGATCTGGGCGGTGCGGTTCACCACGGATTTCAGCGCACGGCGCCGGTTGAAGGCGCGCACGACCAGATACTGCCGTTCCGCGCGGCGCCGCAGGCGATCGAACAGGGGCAGGCGACTTGGACGCATCACGCGGGGCCTGGCCGGTCTGGGGTCACGGAGCAGCACATCATGGACCTAGCAATGTGCAGGCCTATCCGCCTTGGCAAGCCTTTTCAGCGGGTTTGGTTACGCATCCCCGTCACCTGTGCCCATCAGACCCAGCCCGACCAGCTGCCGCCAGCCCTCATAGCGCAGCGATGATGGCCCGCGCAGCACCGGCCCCGCCGCCACCGCGCGGTGATAGTCGGCATAGGCCGCGGGATCGGCGAAGTGCTGGCGGCGGTCCAGCTCCTCGGTCGATTTGGCGACGATGTCGGGCAGGAACTTGCCGTGCAGCAGCGCCCCCGACAGGCGCGGGTCGCCCGGCCCGTCATAGAGCATGTTCAGCCGGGGCGGCAGGATGGAATGGGTGGAGTTCACATAGGCCTCGCGCCCGGTCCAGCGGATCAGGGGCAGCTTGTTCATCGTCGGCGCGCGCCGCGGGCGGTCGGCGAAGAACACCCGGTCGCGGACCCCGCCCTGCACCCACAGGTTGCGGCGCGGCATCATGCGGCTGGCCCGCCAGGGACCCGGATCGAACCACGGCAGACGCTCGGTCAGCGGCGCGCCGGGCGGGGCGTCGGCCGTGCCGACCGGGCCGGTGGGCACCAGGTCCAGCATGATCGCGCCCATGCCGTCCATCCCCGCCCGCGCCAGGTCCTCGACCAGGCGGGGCAGCGGCCGGGTGTCGTGATGCGGATAGACCAGCAGTTCGTCGGCATCGACGGTGACGCACCAATGCCCGCGTCCGTGGCGCCGCAGCAGCGCCATCGCCCAGTCCATGCCGAAGCGCGCCCCGCGATAGCCGGCGCCGGTCCGCCACAGCGACACGTCGGGCTGATCCGCCAGCAGCCGGTCAGACCCGTCGGTGCTGTCATTGTCGACGATCAGGAAATGCCCGGCCCCCAGGGCGCGGTAATGGGACAGGAAGCCCGGCAGATGCGCGGCCTCGTTGCGCAGGACCGCCACGACCAGCACGTCCCCGGGCCGGATCGCGGCGCTGCGGTCGGCCACCGGGTGCAGGTCCCGGCGCGCCCGGACGGCGCGCCAGATCAGTTCGCGGCGTTTCCAGCGCAGGCGATAGGCCTGCCACGCCGCGCGCGGGGTCACCGCCGGTAATCGCCCGACTGGTGCCAGCGCCAAGCATCCGCGATCATCTGCGGCATGGTCGATCGGTCCGGCGACCAGCCCAGGTCCTGCTTGGCGCGGCGGCTGCCGCAGACCAGCTTGACCGCGTCGCCGCCCCGGCGGGGGCCGTCGACCATCGGCACCTCGCGGTTGGTGATGGCGCGGGTGGCGTCCACCACCTCGCGGACCGAGAAGCCGTCGCCCGTGCCCAAGCAGAAGACCCGGCTGTCCTTGCCCGCGCGCAGCCATTCCAGCCCCTTCACATGCGCATCGACCAGGTCCATCACATGGACATAGTCGCGGATGCAGGTGCCGTCGGGCGTCGGATAGTCGGTGCCGTGGATGGTCAGCGCCGCGCGCTTGCCGTCCACCGCGTCCAGGATCAGCGGGATCAGATGCGTCTCGGGGCGGTGGAACTCGCCCACCTCACCCTCGGGATCGGCGCCCGCGACGTTGAAGTAGCGGAAGATGACCGAGCGCAGCCCGTGCGAGGCGCGGAAATCGGCCAGCATGTCCTCGATCGCGCGCTTGGAGGCGCCATAGGCGTTCAGCGGCGCCTGCGGCGTATCCTCGTCCAGAACCTCGCCGTCGCGGTCGCCATAGGTCGCGCAGGTCGAGCTGAAGACGAAGTCCAGGCAGCCCGCGGCGATCGCGGCCTCGATCAGGTTCAGCGAACCCGCGACGTTGTTGCGCCAGTACTTGCCGGGTTCGGCCATGGCCTCGCCCACCTGCGACAGGGCCGCGAAATGCAGCACGGCCACGGGCCTGTGTTCGGCAAAGGCCGCATCCAGCGCCGCGCGGTCCATCAGGTCCGCCTCGACCACGGGACCGAACTTGACCGCATCGCGCCAGCCGGTCGAGAAGTTGTCCAGCGTGACGGGCAGATAGCCCGCCGCCGCCAGCGCCTTGCAGGCGTGCGAGCCGATATAGCCCGCCCCGCCCGTCACCAGTACCGTCCGGGTCATGGATTACTCGGCCGCCTTGCGCATCGCCATGACCTCGTGGAGATACTCCGCGAACTCGTCCTTCAGCTCGTCGCGCTCCAGTCCGAAGGCCACCGTCGCCTGCAGGAAGCCCGCCTTGGAGCCGCAGTCGAAGCGCTGGCCGCGGAAGCGCAGGCCGAACACGTCGCGGCCCGCCTGGATCTCCTCGGCGATGGCGTCGGTCAGCTGGATCTCGCCGCCGGCGCCCTGCTTCAGCTTGTTGAGGTTCTTCATCACCGTCGGCGCCAGGATGTAGCGGCCGATCACCGCCAGGTTCGACGGCTGCGTGCCGGTGGCGGGCTTCTCGACCATGCCCTTGGCACGGACGATGGCGCCCATGTCCTCGGCGATGTCCAGCACGCCATAGGCCTTGGCCTTCTCGGGGGCGACCTCCATCGTGGCGACCATGCTGCCGCCGGTCTCGCCATAGGCCTCGATCATCTGCTGCAGGCAGGGCGGCTCGCCCTGGATGACGTCGTCCGTCAGCACGACCGCGAAGGGCTCGTCGTCCGACAGCAGGCGGCGGGCGCACCAGACGGCGTGGCCGAGGCCCAGGGCCTTGTGCTGACGGATGTAGGCGATGGCGCCCGATTCCATGTTCGTGGCGCGCAGAATCTCCAGAAGCTCGGTCTTGCCGGACTTCTTCAGGCTGGCCTCCAGCTCATGGGCATGGTCGAAGTAATCCTCGAGCGAACCCTTGCCACGCGAGGTGACGAAGATGAACTCCTTGATGCCGGCGGCACGGGCCTCGTCGATCGCGTACTGGATCAGGGGCTTGTCCACCAGCGACAGCATCTCCTTGGGGATGCTCTTGGTGGTGGGCAGAAACCGGGTCCCCAATCCGGCAACAGGAAAAATGGCTTTCGTGACCTTGCGACCCATGACGGATACCTCTGATTGTTCGGCGGGACCTGTCCCACCGCAATAGCGTCGATGCCTAATCAGACCGCGACATCAATGACAATGGACAGGTTATTCCCTAGGCAGCTTGCCGCCAAGCGATTGCGCCCGGAATATGCAAAGATTTCATCATTTCCGGGCTTCGGGGCTGCGAAAAGGTCACGCCATGTTCATCTGCCGCATCATCTGCTGCAGGCGTGAAACATCCTCGGGGTTGTTCAGTTCCCAGAACTGCCGTCCGCGCGCCTCGACCTCGACGCACAGGACCCGGCGGCCGCGCTCCAGGAAGCGCAGCTGCTCCAGCCCCTCCAGCCGCTCCAGCACGCCCTCGGGCCAGGTCGCGTAATCGGCCAGCGCCGCGGGGCGATAGGCATAGACGCCCACATGGTGGAAGACCGGGCTGGCCGCGTCGGGCGCCACGGGATGGGGCACGAAGGGCACGACCTCCTTGGAGAAGTAGAGCGCCCGGCCGTCATGCCCGAACACCGCCGTGGTGCCGCCCACGCGGCCGGCCATGCGGTCCGCGATCAGGTCGGCGCGCATCGCCCCGGTGCAGCGCAGCACGGGCGTGGCCACATCGGCTTCTGCGTCCGCGCGCAGGCCCGCGACCAGCTCCTCGACGAACCAGGCGGGCGTCAGCGGCGCATCGCCCTGCAGGTTCACCACGATCTCGGGGGTCAGGCCCAGCACCGCCACCGCCTCGGCGCAGCGCTCGGTGCCGTTGCGGCAGTCGGGGCTGGTCATCGCGACCTCGGCGCCGAAGGCCTGCGCGTGGTCGCGGATGCGCGCGTCGTCGGTGGCGACGATCACGCGGTCGATTCCCGCGACCGCCATGGCCGCGTCCCAGCTGCGCCGGATCAGGCTGCGCGCCTCTCCGCCCGCGCCGCGCAGCTCGACCAGCGGCTTGCCCGGATAGCGGGTGGAAGCATGACGGGCCGGGATGACGACGACGACCGACATGTTATTCCTTCACCAGCAGGACGCCCGGGGCATAGGCGATGAAGAACGGATTCTCGAAACCGGGCTTGCCATAGGCCAGCGGGGCATGGTCGTCGAAGCGCACGACCGCGCCGCCCGCGCCGCGCAGCACCGCGTCGCCCGCCGCCGTGTCCCACTCCATCGTGCGGCCGAGGCGCGGATAGAGGTCGGCCTCGCCCGTCGCCACCAGGCAGAACTTCAGCGAGCTGCCCGCGCTGGTCATGTCGCGCACGCCGTAGCGGTCGATATAGGCGTCGGTCGCCGCGTCGCGATGCGACTTGGACGCCACGACCATCAGGCCGCGGTTGTCGGGCATCGGGTTCACGCCGATGGGGTGGGTCTCTCCGGGCCGATCGCCGAAGGGACCCTTCTCCTCGACCGAGCCGCCGTCGGCGGTGGTGTAGAACAGCCGCTCCTTGGCCGGGGCATAGACGACCCCGCGCAGCGGCACGCCGTCCTCGACATAGGCGATGTTCACGGTGAAGTCGCCGCGGCGCTGCACGAACTCCTTGGTGCCGTCCAGCGGATCGACGATCAGGAAGGTGCGCAGGTCCTGGCCGTGGGTCTCGGCCTGCTCCTCGGTGACCAGGGCCACGTCCGGAAAGGCCGCGCGCAGCCCGGCCGAGATCAGCGCGTCGGCGGCCTCGTCGGCGGCGGTCACGGGCGAATCGTCGGACTTGGCACGGATGTCGAAATCGTCGGCCTGATAGATCTCCATGATCCGCGCCCCCGCCTGAAGCGCCAGACGCCGCATCTCGGCGGTCAATCGATCGAATTCCATGCACTTTCCTTTCACTGCCGGGCCGGGGACACGCGTCGCCGGATTGTGCCGCGGCCCCGTCCTTCTTATGATCGCAGCGCCCCCCATCGGCAAGCGTCGGGCGACGAACGGCCGACGGACTGCCGATCCATCCGACGGAGTGCCACCCTTGTTCCAACAGCGCCAGAGCAGGACCATGTTCCAGGCCGGCTTCACCACGCTGGCGCTGATCTATCACCAGACGGTCTACAACCTGCGCACCGAGCATCGGAACGCCGCCGTGGGCATCCTGCTGGCCGTGCTTCAGCAGACCCTGATGATCCTGGTCCTCGTCACGATCTATTCGATGATCGGCATCAAGAGCGCGCCGCTGCGCGGGGACTTCCTGCTCTACATCATGTCGGGCATCTTCATCTTCATGACGCATGTCCAGACGGTGGGCGCGGTGGCGGGCAGCCACTCGATCTCGTCGGGCATCATCAAGCACGAGCCGCTGAACGCGGCGGTGCTGATCTCGGGGGCGGCGCTGGCGGCGCTCTACCGCCAGGTCGCCAGCCTCCTGGTGCTGCTCGGCGCCTATCACGTCCTGTTCACGCCGATCACGATCGAGCATCCGGTCGGCGCCGGGGCGCTGTTCATGCTGGCCTGGTTCTCGGGCTGCTGCGTGGGGCTGGTGCTGCTGGGGATCCGGCCGTGGTCGCCCTCGGCCTGCAAGGTCGTGACCAACCTCTATCAGCGGGTGAACATGATCGCCTCGGGCAAGTTCTTCCTGGCCAACACCATGCCGAACTTCCTTCTGGTCTGGTTCGACTGGAACCCGCTGTTCCACCTGATCGACCAGGAGCGGGGCTTCATGTTCATCAACTACACCCCCCACAAGACCAGCCTCTACTATCCGCTCTGGGTGTCGATCGCCTGCCTGATGGTGGGGCTGCTGATCAACTTCACCACCCGCAAGTACGAATCCATCAGCTGGAGCGCGACGCAGTAGGGGCGCGCCGCGCCGGCCGGACCGGAACCGCCGAATCTGGCGCTTTGGCGCGGATTTTGCGGCGCGGCACGGCTTGCGGGGCCGAATTGCATCCCTATATACACCCCCGAAGCGGCCCGGAGGTTCCGGGTCATTCACGCAAGGGATCGGCCTTCGGGGGCCGCAACGGACCCGATGTCCAGCATATCGCCGCAAGAGAAGGTTTAATCACATGTCCAAAGTTATCGGCATCGACCTCGGCACCACCAACAGCTGCGTGGCCATCATGGACGGCAGCCAGCCCAAGGTCATCGAGAACAGCGAGGGTGCGCGCACGACCCCCTCGATCGTCGGCTTCACCGATGGCGAGCGCCTGGTCGGCCAGCCCGCCAAGCGCCAGGCCGTGACCAACCCCACCAACACCGTCTTCGCCGTCAAGCGCCTGATCGGCCGCCGCATGGGCGACGAGGCCGTCGAGAAGGACCGCAAGCTGGTCCCCTACACCATTGCGGACGGTGGCAACGGCGATGCCTGGGTCGAGGTCAAGGACGAGAAGTACTCTCCGGCGCAGGTCAGCGCGATGATCCTGCAGAAGATGAAGGAAACCGCCGAATCCTACCTGGGCGAGACCGTGACCCAGGCCGTGATCACCGTTCCGGCCTATTTCAACGACGCACAGCGTCAGGCCACCAAGGACGCCGGCAAGATCGCCGGCCTCGAGGTGCTGCGCATCATCAACGAGCCGACCGCGGCAGCCCTGGCCTATGGCCTGGACAAGAAGGAGACCAAGACGATCGCGGTCTATGACCTCGGCGGCGGCACCTTCGACATCACCATCCTGGAGATCGATGACGGCCTGTTCGAGGTCAAGTCGACGAACGGCGACACCTTCCTGGGCGGCGAAGACTTCGACATGCGGATCGTCAACTATCTGGCTGACGAGTTCAAGAAGGAGCACGGCGTCGATCTGTCCAAGGACAAGATGGCCCTCCAGCGCCTGAAGGAAGCCGCCGAGAAGGCCAAGATCGAGCTGTCCTCCTCCAGCCAGACCGAGATCAACCAGCCGTTCATCTCGATGGACAAGAACAGCGGCACGCCGCTGCACCTGGTGGTCAAGCTGACCCGCGCCAAGCTGGAAAGCCTGGTGTCGGACCTGATCAAGCGCACCATGAAGCCCGTCCAGGACGCGCTGAAGGACGCCGGCTGCTCCAAGGCCGACATCGACGAGGTCGTCCTGGTCGGCGGCATGACCCGCATGCCCAAGGTCGTGGCCGAGGTCACCGAGTTCTTCGGCAAGGAGCCCCACAAGGGCGTGAACCCCGACGAGGTCGTGGCCCTGGGCGCCGCGATCCAGGCCGGCGTGCTGCAGGGTGACGTCAAGGACGTCGTGCTGCTGGACGTGACGCCGCTGTCCCTGGGCATCGAGACCCTGGGCGGCGTGTTCACCCGCCTGATCGACCGCAACACCACGATCCCGACCAAGAAGAGCCAGGTCTTCTCGACCGCCGAGGACAACCAGAACGCGGTCACCATCCGCGTCTTCCAGGGCGAGCGCGAGATGGCCGCGGACAACAAGATGCTGGGCCAGTTCAACCTGGAGGACATCCCGCCGGCACCGCGCGGCATGCCCCAGATCGAGGTGACCTTCGACATCGACGCCAACGGCATCGTCTCGGTCTCTGCCAAGGACAAGGGCACCGGCAAGGAGCAGAACATCACCATCCAGGCCTCGGGCGGTCTGACCGACGAGGATATCGAGCGGATGGTGAAGGATGCCGAGGCCAATGCCGACGCCGACAAGAACCGCCGCGAGCTGGTCGAGGCCAAGAACCAGGCCGAGAGCCTGATCCATTCGACCAAGAAGTCGCTGGACGAGCATGGCGACAAGGTCGACAGCTCGACCGTCGAGGCGATCGAGCTGGCTATCGGCGCGCTGGAGGAATCGGTCAAGTCCGAGGATCCGGGCAAGATTCGCTCGGGCATCCAGAACGTCATGGACGCCTCCATGCGTCTGGGTGAGGCGATCTACAAGTCGCAGCAGTCGGGCGACGCGGCCCGCGACGAGGGCGACAGCGCCCGCGACGTGGATGACGACATCGTCGACGCCGATTTCGAGGATCTGGGCGAAGACAAGAAGCGCGGCTGATCAGAGGGCCGCTTCCCTCAAAGGGCCGGCCCCTCCGCGGGCCGGCCTGTTCTTTGGGGCAGCTGAACAGGACGAGACATGGGCAAGCGTTGCTATTACGAGGTGCTCGGGGTCACGCGCGGGGCCGGGGCCGACGAGATCAAGAAGGCCTATCGCACCAAGGCCAAGGAGCTGCATCCCGACCGCAATCAGGACGATGCCAGCGCCGAGGCCCGCTTCAAGGAAGTGAACGAGGCCTATGACTGCCTCAAGGACGACCACAAGAAGGCCGCCTATGACCGCTTCGGTCATGCCGCCTTCGAGGGCGGCATGGGCGGCGGCGGCGGTGGCCGCGGCCAGCATCCAGGCGATTTCGGCGCGGCCTTCGCCGACGTGTTCGAGGATCTGTTCGGCGACATGATGGGCCGCGGCGGCGGCGGGGGTGGCGGCCGGGCACGCGCGCAGCGCGGCCAGGACCTGCGCTACAACCTGCGCGTCACGCTGGAGGAGGCCTATCGCGGCGTCCAGAAGCCGATCACCGTCCCCGGTTCGGTCGCCTGCGGCGAGTGCAGCGGCACGGGCGCCGAGGGCGCATCCCAGCCCGCCGCCTGCCCGACCTGCGCGGGCATGGGCAAGGTCCGCGCCCAGCAGGGCTTCTTCACGGTCGAGCGCACCTGCCCGACCTGCGGCGGCGCGGGGCAGATCGTCAAGAACCCCTGCAAGGCCTGCCACGGCGCGGGCCGGATCGAACGCGACCGGGCGCTGTCGGTGAACATCCCCGCCGGCGTCGAGACCGGCACCCGCATCCGCCTGGCCGGCGAGGGCGAGGCGGGCCTGCGCGGCGGGCCGTCGGGCGATCTCTACATCTTCATCGACGTGGCCGAGCACACGATCTTCCTGCGCGAGGGCAAGACGCTGGCCTGCCAGGTGCCGGTCAGCATGGCGACCGCCGCCCTGGGCGGCGAGGTCGAGGTGCCGACCATCGACGGCGGCCGGGCGCGCGTGAAGGTCGCCGCCGGCAGCCAGACCGGCAAGCAGATGCGCCTGCGCGGCAAGGGCATGCCGCCGCTGCGCCACGGTCCGGGCGCGCAGGGCGATTTCGGCGACATGCTGATCGAGCTGACCGTCGAGACCCCGGTGAACCTGACCGCGCGCCAGCGCGAGCTGCTGCGCGAGTTCGAGGCCGAGAAGGCCGACAACAGCCCTCAGTCGGACGGCTTCTTCGACAAGGTGAAAAGTTTCTGGGAGGGGATGACCCGCTGAGGGCTTAACCCTTCCTTTACCGGTTCGGGACCATGCTGACGGCCATGGACCCGAATCGCGCCTTTGGTGAAATGCCCCTGCCTCTGTTCGCGCCCGCTGCGGACGACGTCGCGCAGCCTGCCGTCGCGGCCAAGGGCGCCCCGTCCTATCTGGCCGATCACCGGGCGCGCCTGCGCGAGCGGTTCCTGACCGGCGGCGCCGAGGCGATGCCCGATTACGAGATGCTGGAGCTGATCCTGTTCCGCGCCATCCCGCGCCAGGACGTGAAACCCCTGGCCCGCCGCCTGATCGAGACCTTCGGCGATTTCAACCGCGTCCTCACCGCACCGCCCCCGCGCCTGATGGCGGTCGAGGGCGTCGGACCCGCCGTCGTGACCGAGCTGAAGATCGTGGAGGCCGCAGCGCAGCGCATGGCCCGCGCCCGCATCCTGCACCGCCCGGTCCTGTCCAGCTGGCAGGCGCTGCTGGACTACTGCCACACGGCCATGGCCCATCGCGAGATCGAGCAGTTCCGCGTCCTCTACTTGGACCGCAAGAACGTCCTCGTCGCCGACGAGGAGCAGGGCCGCGGCACCGTCGACCATGTCCCCGTCTATCCGCGCGAGATCATCCGCCGCGCGCTGGAGCTGAACGCGTCTGCGCTGATCCTGGTCCACAACCACCCCTCGGGCGACCCGACGCCCTCGGACAGCGACATCGCGATGACCGCGCGCATCGCGCAGGCGGCCGACAGCATGGGAATCACCATCCACGACCACCTGATCATCGGCAAGTCGCGCGAGCTGTCCTTCCGGGCGAAAGGACTGCTGTGACCGGCCGCCGCATTGCGGGCCGCGCCGGGCGTGGCATTTCAATCGGGTGGCGCGAATTGCGCGGGCGCGCGCGGGCATATCATCTGGACTGACGGGAAATTGAAGGCTAGAACCGCCCCGCGAAGGCTGCGTTTCGGACGTGGCCCGGAATGTCGTATCGGCCTGTCTCTCGGCCCGAATTGGAGTATGACCCGTGTCCCACGCAGATGACCACGTAGGCACCCGGAGGGATTTCCTCTATTATGCCGCGGCGGGCGCAGGCACGGTGGCCGCCGGTGCCGCCGCCTGGACGCTTGTGAACCAGATGAACCCGTCGGCCGACGTGCAGGCGCTGGCCTCGATCCAGGTCGATGTCAGCGGCGTGGCCCCCGGGTCGCAGATCACCGTCCTGTTCCTGGGCAAGCCCGTGTTCATCCGCCGCCGCACCCCCGAGGAGATCGAGGCTGGCCGCGCCGTCGATCTCAGCGAACTGCCCGACCAGAACGCCCAGAACCCCAACCTGGATGCCTCGGCCCCCGCCACGGACGAGAACCGCGCCCTGGACGAGACCGGCGAATGGCTGGTCCAGATCGGCGTCTGCACGCATCTGGGCTGCGTGCCCATCGGTGACGGCGCGGGCGATTTCGGCGGCTGGTTCTGCCCCTGCCACGGCAGCCACTACGACACGGCGGGCCGCATCCGCCGCGGCCCCGCGCCGCAGAACATGCACATCCCGACGGCGTCGTTCCTGAACGACACCACGATTCAGCTGGGCTAAGGAGGGTTATCATGGCCGGAATTCCGCACGACCATTACGAGCCCAAATCGGGCTTCGAACGCTGGCTGCACCGCCGCCTGCCCGTGGCCGGCGTGCTCTACGACACGCTGATGATCCCCACGCCCAAGAACCTGAACTGGATGTGGATCTGGGGCATCGTCCTGGTCTTCTGCCTGGCGCTGCAGATCATCACCGGGATCGTGCTGGTGATGCACTACACCCCGCATGTCGACATGGCCTTCGCCAGCGTCGAGCACATCATGCGCAACGTCAACGGCGGCTACATGCTGCGCTACATCCACATGAACGGCGCGTCGCTGTTCTTCGTGGCGGTGTATCTGCACATCTTCCGCGGCCTCTACTACGGCAGCTACAAGGCCCCGCGCGAGGTCACCTGGATCATCGGCATGCTGATCTACGTCCTGATGATGGCCACGGCCTTCATGGGCTATGTGCTGCCCTGGGGTCAGATGTCCTTCTGGGGCGCGACCGTGATCACCGGCCTCTTCGGCGCCATCCCCGGCGTGGGCGAGACGCTGCAGACCTGGCTCCTGGGCGGGCCGGCGGTCGGCAACGCGACGCTGAACCGCTTCTTCTCGCTGCACTACCTGCTGCCCTTCATCATCGCGGGCCTGGTGATCGTGCATGTGTGGGCCTTCCACTCGACGGGCAACAACAACCCGACGGGCATCGAGGTGCGCCGCACCAGCAAGGACGAGGCCGCCAAGGACACCCTGCCCTTCTGGCCCTACTTCGTCATCAAGGACCTGTTCGCCCTGGCGCTGATCCTGGCCGTGTTCTTCGCGGTCGTGGGCTTCATGCCGAACTATCTGGGTCACCCGGACAACTACATCGAGGCGAACGCGCTGGCCACGCCCGCGCATATCGTTCCCGAATGGTACTTCCTGCCCTTCTACGCGATCCTGCGCGCCTTCGACGCCGAGGTGTGGCTGGTCCAGCTGGTCCAGTTCGTGACCTTCGGCATCGTCGACGCCAAGTTCTTCGGCGTGCTGGCGATGTTCGGCGCCATCCTGGTGATGGGCCTCGCGCCTTGGCTGGACACCAGCCGCGTGCGCTCGGGCCGCTATCGTCCGCAGTTCAAGTGGTGGTTCTGGATCCTGGCCGCCGACTTCATCATCCTGATGTGGGCGGGCGCCATGCCGGCCGAGGGGATCTATCCCTACATCGCGCTGGCCGGGTCGGCCTACTGGTTCGCCTATTTCCTGGTCATCCTGCCGCTCTTGGGCGTGATCGAGAAGCCCGAACCGATGCCCGCGACCATCGAGGAAGACTTCAACGCACATTACGCGCACAAGGGCGGCTCGACCGGCCTGTCGCAGCCGGCCGAATGAGAGGACCCAGGATCATGCTGAAAGCATTCGCGTTCGCCGCCGTCACGGCCCTTGGACTGGCCGGGCCGGCGCTGGCCGCAGGCGAGGGAGGCCATATCGAGGATGTGGCCTTCCCGCACGAGGGTCCGTTTGGGGCGTTCGACCAGTTCCAGCTGCAGCGCGGCCTTCAGGTCTATACCGAGGTCTGCTCGGCCTGCCACGGCCTGAAATACGTCCCGATCCGCACCCTGTCCGACGAGGGCGGCCCCGGCCTGCCCGAGGATCAGGTCCGCGCCTATGCCGCGAACCTGCTGCCGATCATGGACGAGGCCACCGGAGAGGAGCGTCCGCGCACCATCACCGACCCCTTCCCCAGCACCTCGGGAATGGGCATGGGCCCGGACCTGTCGCTGATGGCCAAGGCGCGCGCGGGCTTTCACGGCCCCTACGGCACCGGCATCAACCAGCTGGTCAAGGGCATGGGCGGTCCGGAATACATCCACGCCCTGCTGACCAGCTACACCGGCGAGGATCAGGAACAGGCTGGCGTGCTGCTGCACGAGAACACCGCCTTCCCGGGCGGCTGGATCAGCATGGCCGCGCCGCTGTCGGACGGTCAGGTCACCTATGAGGACGGCACCGAGGCCACCGTGGACCAGATGTCCATGGACGTCGCCGCCTTCCTGATGTGGACGGCCGAACCCAAGCTGATGGACCGCAAGTCCGTAGGCCTGGTCGCGGTGCTGTTCCTCTTGGTGCTAACCGCGCTGCTCTATCTGGTCAACAAGCGGCTCTGGGCGCCGCACAAGGGCAAGCTGTCCGCCTGATCCCCGGACAGGCCGACCCGACAGGACGCGCCCCGCAACGGGCGCGTCTTTTCACATCTGGACAAGGCTGGGCCTGCCCGGTCACATGGCCGCCAAACGGCGGAGGCGTGCATGGCAATCTGGAACCTGGGCTCGATCAACATCGACCATGTCTATCGGCTGGAGAGCCTGCCCAAGCCCGGAGAGACGCTGGCCTCGCGCGGCTATGCGCAGGGCCTGGGCGGCAAGGGCGCGAACCAGTCGGTCGCCGCGGCGCGCGCGGGCGCGGTCACGCATCACCTGGGTGCCATGGGCACGGGCGATGACTGGGTGCGCGACCGGCTGGCGCAGGCGGGCGTGGACATGGGCCATGTCGCCCGGCTGGAGGATCAGGCCACGGGCCACGCGATCATCCTCCTGGATGCGGAGGCCGAGAACGCCATCGTCATCCACCCCGGCGCGAACCGCGCCATCGACGAGGCCGCGCTGACGCAGGCCCTCTCCGCCCTGACCCCCACCGATACGCTCCTGATCCAGAACGAGACGAACGGCCAGGTCGCTGCCGCCCGCGCGGCACAGGCGCAGGGCGCGCGCGTGATCTATTCCGCCGCCCCCTTCGATCTGGAGGCGGTGCGCGCGGTCCTGCCCCATGTGTCGATCCTGGCGATGAACGCCGGAGAGGCGGAGCAGCTTTTCGCGGGCGTCTCCGGCGACCTGCCGGTGCAGGGCCTGCTGATCACCCGCGGCGGCGACGGCGCTGAATACCGTGACCTGACCACGGGCCAAGTGCATGAGCAGCCCTCGTTCCGCGTGACGCCTGTGGACACGACCGGCGCGGGCGACACCTTCGCGGGCTATTTCGCGGCGGCGCTGGACGGCGGGGCGGATGTCGCCGCCGCCCTGCGGCTGGCCTCAGGGGCAGCGGCGCTCAAGGTGACGCGCGCGGGGGCGGGCGATGCCATCCCCACCCGCGCCGAAGTGGACGCGTTTTTGGCCGATCAGCCGATCTGACCGCGAACCCCGCCTGTCTGCGCCCGGTCCATCAGCAGGTGGTCCAGGATGACGCAGGCGGCCATCGCCTCGGCCACCGGCACGGCACGGATGCCCACGCAAGGGTCGTGGCGGCCCTTGGTGATCACGTCGATCTCCTCTCCGCGCGCATTGATCGAGCGGCGCGGCGTGGTGATCGAGCTGGTCGGCTTGATCGCGAAGCGCACGACGATGTCCTGCCCGGTCGAAATGCCACCCAGAATCCCGCCAGCATGGTTCGACAGGAATTCCGGCCCGTCCGGCCCCATGCGGATCTCGTCCGCGTTCGCCACTCCGGTCAGCGCGGCCGAAGCCATTCCCTCGCCGATCTCGACCGCCTTCACGGCATTGATCGACATCATCGCGGCGGCCAGATCGGTGTCCAGCTTCGCATAGACCGGCGCGCCGAGGCCCGGCGGGCAGCCCTGAACGCATACCTCGATCGCCGCGCCGACGCTGTTCTGATCCTTGCGGATGCCGTCCAGATAGTCGGACCAAGCCTGAACGGCATCCGCATCGGGCAGGAAGAACGGGTTGTCGTTCACCGCCCCCAGGTCCAGCCGCGCGCGGTCCAGATGCATCGCCCCCATCTGCACCATGTAGCCGGTGATCCTCAGCTCCGGCACCAGCGCCCCCAGCACCGCCTGCGCCACCGCACCGGCCGCAACCCGCGCCGCCGTCTCGCGCGCCGAGGACCGGCCCCCGCCGCGATAATCGCGCACCCCGTATTTCAGATGATAGGTGATGTCGGCGTGACCGGGGCGAAAGCTGGTCGCGATGTCGCCATAATCCTTGGACCGCTGGTCGGTGTTCTCGATCATCAGCTGGATCGCGGTGCCGGTGGTGACGCCCTCGAAGACGCCGGACAGGATGCGCACCTGGTCGGGTTCGCGCCGCTGCGTGGTGTGCTTGGAGGTGCCGGGGCGGCGGCGGTCCATGAAGCGCTGGATATACTCCTCCGACAGCGGCACGCCGGGCGGCACGCCATCGACGGTCGCGCCCAGGGCCGGGCCGTGGCTTTCGCCCCAGGTGGTGAAGCGGAACTCGCGGCCGAAGGTGTTGTAGCTCATGGGCGCGTCTCCTCGGACAGGGCTTTCAACTCATAGATCAGGTCCAGCGCTTCGCGCGGGGACAGGGCGTCGGGATGGACCGCCTTCAGGCGATCATCCAAGGGGCGGGCCTTGGTCGCGGGCGGCGGGGCGGCGCGGAACAGCGGCAGGTCGTCGATCAGCGCCACGGGGCGCGCCGACTGACGCTCTCCGCTTTCCAGCGCGGTCAGGACGGTGCGGGCGCGTTCCACGACGGACGAGGGCAGGCCCGCCAGCCGCGCGACCTGCACGCCATAGCTGCGGTCGGCCGCGCCCTTCCTGACCTCGTGCAGGAAGATCACCTCGCCCTGCCATTCGCGGACGGCGACGGTGGCGTTCTCGACGCCCTCCAGCTTGGCCGACAGCGCCGTCATCTCATGGTAATGCGTGGCGAACAGCGCCCGGCAGCGGTTGGCGGCATGCAGATGCTCCATCACCGCCCAGGCGATCGACAGCCCGTCCCAGGTTGAGGTGCCGCGCCCGATCTCGTCCAGGATCACCAGCGCGCGGTCATCGGCCTGGTTCAGGATCGCGGCCGTTTCCACCATCTCGACCATGAAGGTGGACCGCCCCCGCGCCAGGTCGTCGGCGGCGCCCACGCGGGAAAACAGCTGGCTGACCAGCCCGATATGCGCCGCGCGCGCCGGAACAAAGGCCCCGGCCTGCGCCAGCACCGCGATCAGCGCGTTCTGCCGCAGGAAGGTCGACTTGCCCGCCATGTTCGGCCCTGTCAGCAACCAGATCGCGGGCGTGGCCCCGGTGGTCAGGTCGCAGTCATTGGCGACGAAGCTTTCCGCCTTGCGGCGCAGCGCGCGTTCCACGACCGGATGGCGGCCGCCTTCGATGACGAAGGCGCGGCTGTCATCGACGCGCGGCCGGACCCAGCCCTCGCCCGAGGCCAGATCGGCAAAGGCGCAGGCCAGGTCGATCTCGGCCAGGGCGCGGGCCGCCTGCCCGATCCGCGCCGCCTGATCCAGGATCGCCGTCCGCAGGCGGTCGAAGATGCCCCGCTCGATCTCCAGCGCACGGTCGCGGGCGTTCAGGATGCGGGTCTCCAGCTCGGAGAGTTCGACCGTGGTGAAGCGGATCTGGTTCGCGGTGGTCTGGCGGTGGATGAAGGTCTGGTTCAAGGGCGCGGCCATCATGCGCTCGGCATGGGTGGTCGTCGTCTCGATGAAATAGCCCAGGACGTTGTTGTGCTTGATCTTCAGGCTGCCGACCCCGGCCAGGGCCGCGTAATCGGCCTGCATGCCCGCGATGACGCCGCGCCCCTCGTCGCGCAACCGGCGGGTCTGGTCCAGATCGGCGTCATGCCCCTCGGCGACGAAGCCCCCGTCCCGCGCCAGCAGAGGCGGCTCGGCCACCAGTGCATCATCCAGGAGGTCCACCAGCGCCTCATGCCCGACCAGATCGCCCGCCGCATCGCGCAGCACGGGCGGCGCATCACCGGGCAGGCGCACGGCGATGGCCGCGCCCTGCGTCAGCCCGGCCCGGATCGCGGCCAGATCGCGCGGGCCGCCCCGGTCTAGCGCCAGCCGCGACAGCGCCCGGTCCATGTCCGGCACCCGCGCCAGCGCGCCGCGCAGATCCGCCAGCAGCCGCGCATCCCCCGCCAGCGCCGCCACCGCATCATGGCGCGCCGCGATCAGCGCCAGATCGCGCGACGGCGCGCTGATCCGCCGCTCCAGCAGGCGCGCGCCCGGCGCGGTCACCGTGCGGTCGATGGCCGCCAGCAGGGATCCCTCGCGCCCGCCCGACAGGGCCTGTGTCAGCTCCAGGTTGCGCCGGGTCGCGGCGTCGATCTGCATCGCGCCGCCTGCGCGTTCGCGCACCGGCGGGCGCAGCAGCGGCAGGCGGCCCTTCTGCGTCATGTCCAGATAATCGACGATGGCGCCCATCGCGGCCAGTTCGGCGCGGGTGAAGCTGCCGAACCCATCCAGCGTTTCGACCCCGTACAGCGCGCAAAGCCGCCGCGTGCCCGCATTGCTGTCGAAGGCGCTGGCATGCAGGTCGGTCATCACCGCGCCCGCGTCACCGATCAGTTCCTCCAGCCCGGTGTCGCAGGCCAGCACCTCGCGCGGGGCCAGCCGCGCCAGTTCGGGGGCCAGACGCGGCAGGGGGCAATCCATCACCGAAAACGCGCCGGTCGAGATGTCGACCCAAGCCAGCGCGCCCTCCTCGCGGACCACCACGAAGGCCGCCAGGTAATTGTGCCGCCGCGCCTCCAACAGCGATTCCTCGGTCAGGGTGCCCGGCGTCACCAGCCGCACCACGTCGCGCGCCACGACCGATTTCGACCCGCGCTTCTTGGCCTCGGCGGGGTCCTCCATCTGTTCGGCAATGGCCACGCGGAACCCCTTGCGGATCAGCGTCAGCAGATAGCCCTCGGCCGCATGGACCGGCACGCCGCACATCGGGATGGGTTCGCCCAGATGCGTGCCGCGTTTGGTCAGCGCGATGTCCAGCGCGGCGGCCGCGGCGACCGCGTCGTCGAAGAACATCTCGTAGAAATCGCCCATGCGATAGAACAACAGCGCGCCGGGATTGGCCTCCCGGATCGCAAGATATTGCGCCATCATCGGCGTGGGCTGGTCGGTCGCGTCCCTGGTCATGGGCGGTTTCTATCCGCTTGCGCGGGCGCGCGAAACCTCTACATTCAGGGGCACCTCGGGGTGCCCCATGCGGGCTGAGACGCGACAGCGGACCCGTAGAACCTGATCCGGCTCACACCGGCGGAGGGAAGGTGCGCACCCCTTCTTTTCGATCACCCGACAAGAGAGGCTGCCGATGAAATCCGTCCTGATCCCCGCTTTGCTGCTGGCCAGCCCCGCCTTGGCCCAGGATCGCGTCCTGACCGTCTATGCCGGCGACAGCGTCACCAGCGAATGGGGCCCCGGCCCCGCCATCGAGGAGGGGTTCGAGGCGATCTGCGACTGCGACCTGCAGTTCGTGACCGGCGACGTGCTGCCGCGCATCCTGATGGAGGGGGCGGGCACCCAGGCCGACATCGTCTTCGGCCTGAACACCGACATGACGGCCCGCGCCCGCGCATCGGGTCTGTTCGCGCCGCACGGGCAGGACACGTCCGACCTGTCGCTGCCCATCGCATGGGAGGATGACATCTTCCTGCCCTACAACTGGGGCGAGACGGCCTTCGTCTATGACGCGACCCGGCTGGAGAACCCGCCCGCCAGCTTTGCCGAACTTCTGGAGGCCAAGGACATCAGCATCGTCATCCAGGATCCGCGCAGTTCGGTGTCGGGTCTGGCGATGCTCCTCTGGGTCAAGTCGGTCTATGGCGATGAGGCGGGCGAGGCCTGGGCCAAGCTCGCGCCCAAGGTGCTGACCGTCACCCGCGGCTGGTCGGAATCCTATGGCCTGTTCACGGATGGCGAGGCGGACATGGTCCTGTCCTACACCACCTCGCCCGCCTATCACATCGCCGCCGAGGAGGACGACACCAAGCGCGCCGCGATCTTCCCCGAGGGGCATTACTTCATGGCCGAACTGGTGGCCCAGATCGCGGGCACCGATCAGCCCGAACTGGCGCAAGCCTTCATGGACTGGGTTCTGACCCCCGATTTCCAGGCGACGATCCCGCTGGCCAACTGGTCCCTGCCCGCGAAACTGCCCCAGGCCGACTGGCCGGAGGTGATGCGCGACCTGCCCCGCCCCGAGACGACCCTGTTCCTGTCCGAGGACGAGGCCGAGGCCCTGCGCGCCCCCGCCCTGGACGAATGGCAGCGGGCCTTCCGCTGAGCATCGGCCACGCCATCGCGGGCGCACTTGCCGCGCTGATCCTGGGCACGCTGGCGGCGGTGGCCTGGGTCGCGGGCGGGCTGTCGGGCCTGACCGAATGGGACCTGCGCGCCGTCTGGTTCACGTGCTGGCAGGCGGCGCTGTCCGCCACCCTGTCGGCCGCGCTGGCCGTGCCGGTCGCGCGCGCGCTGGCGCGGCGGCGGTTCCGGGGGCGGGGGCTTCTGGTCACGCTGCTGGGGGCGCCCTTCATCCTGCCGGTGATCGTGGCGGTGCTGGGCCTGATCGCGATCTTCGGGCGCAACGGCGCGCTGAACGGCGCGCTGGAGGCCCTGGGCCTGCCCGCCATCGGCATCTATGGCTGGCAGGGGGTGATCCTGGCGCATGTGTTCTTCAACCTGCCGCTGTCGGTGCGGCTGATCCTGCAGGGCTGGCAGGCGATTCCGGCCGAACGCTTCCGGCTGGCCGCCAGCCTTGATTTCGCGCCCCGCGACATCGCCCGCCATCTGGAACGCCCGATGCTGCGCGGCGTGCTGCCCGGCGTCTGGCTGGCGGTGTTCCTGGTCTGCCTGACCTCCTTCACGGTGGCGCTGGCCTTGGGCGGCGGGCCGCGGGCCACGACGGTGGAGCTGGCCATCTATCAGGCGTTCCGCTTCGACTTCGACCTGGGGCGCGCGGCGGCCTTGGGGATGGTGCAGATCGCGATCTGCATCGCGGCGGCGGCGCTGGCCGCGCGGATCACGGTGCCCGCGGGCTTCGGCGCGGGGCTGGACGCTTTGGGCGGGCCGCCCGCGCCCGGCGGCTGGCGGCGGTTGACGGACGCGGCGGTGATCGCGGCGGCGGCGGCCTTCCTGCTGGCGCCGCTGATCTCGGTCGCGGCCACGGGCCTGCCGCGCATGGTTGCCCTGCCGCCCGAGGTCTGGGCGGCGGCGGGCCGGTCGCTGGTCATGGCGGTGATCTCGGCGCTGCTCTGCGCGGGGGCGGCCTTGGCGCTGGCCCTGACGGTGGCGCGGGGGGCGGCCCGGTGGGTCGAGGCGGCGGGCATGCTGCCGCTGATCGCCTCGCCGCTGGTGCTGGGGACGGGGCTGTTCATCCTGCTGCGCGGCACGATCACGCCGCAGCAGATGGCCCTGCCGGTCACGGCGCTGATCAACGCGGCCATGGCGCTGCCCTTCGCGCTGCGCGCGCTGATCCCGGCCGCGCGCACGTTGCAGGACGATTACGGGCGGCTGGCCGCGTCACTGGACCTGCGGGGCTGGGCGCGGCTTCGGCTCTTGGTCCTGCCGCGCCTGGCACGGCCCCTGGGCTTCGGCGCGGGGCTGGCGGCGGCGCTGGCCATGGGCGATCTGGGTGTCATCACGCTGTTCGCGGGCGACAACCCGACGCTGCCGCTGATGCTCTATCAGCTGATGAACAGCTATCGGATGGCGGATGCGGCGGCCTGCGCCCTGCTGCTGATGGCGCTCAGCCTTGGCCTGTTCTGGGCCTTCGACCGGGGAGGACGCCATGGCGCTTGAGTTTCAGGACATCCTGCTGCGTCAGGACGACTTCACGCTGACCGCCGACCTGACCGTGCCGCGGGGCCGCCATGCGGTCATCGGGGCGTCGGGTTCCGGCAAGTCGACCCTGCTCGCGCTGGTCGCGGGGTTTCTGACCCCAACCCGGGGCCGCCTGCTGTGGGACGGCGCCGACATTACCGCGCTTCCGCCGGGCAAGCGACCCCTGTCGATCCTATTTCAACACAACAACTTGTTTCCGCATCTCAGCGTGAAACAAAATGTGGGAATGGGCCTGCGCCCGGACCTGCGCTTGGACCGCGTCCAGAAGGCGCGTGTCCTGGAGGTTCTGGATCAGGTCGGACTCACCGGAACCGGGGACCGGCGTCCCGACAGCCTGTCGGGCGGTCAGCAGAGCCGCGTCGCCCTTGCGCGCGTCCTGCTGCGCGCGCGGCCGCTGCTGCTCTTGGACGAGCCCTTCGCGGCCCTGGGTCCCGCGCTCAAGGCCGAGATGCTGGCGCTTCTGGCGCAGGTCGCGGCGGACACGACCGTGCTGATGGTGACCCATGACCCCGAGGATGCCCGCACCTTCGCGCCCGACACCCTGCTGGTCGAGGAGGGGCGCGTTCATCCGCCCTGCCCCACCGGGCCACTGCTGGACGATCCGCCGCCGGGGCTGCGGGCCTATCTGGGCTAGGCGATCCACAGGCGGATGATCCAAGCCACCGTCCCGATTGCCGCGACGCTGGCCAGCCAGATCGCCACGAACCAGGCCAGCCGCCGCAGGGCCGTGGGCATCAGTGATAGCCCTGCCTGGGGTCCATCTTGCCGCGGAACACCCAGTAGGAATAGGCGGTATAGGTCAGGATCACCGGGACCAGCACCGCCGCGCCGACCAGCATGAAGATCTGGCTGTTCTCGGGGGCGGCGGCCTCCCAGATGGTGACCTCGACCGGCACGATGTAGGGGAACATCGAGAAGCCCAGCCCGCCGAAGGCCAGGATGAACATGCCGAGCGCGAACAGGAACGGCCAATAGTCGTGCTGCCGCACCATCAGCGTGGTGAACATCCCGAAGGCCAGCGCCAGCACCGCCGCGCCCACCCCCGCCGCCAGCGCGATGTTCCAGCCTCCGAACCAGCGGCTGTAGTAGCCGTCCTGAAGGAAGGGCGTCCACAGGCTGACGACGCCCATGAAGACCACCGTGGCGACGCCCAGAACCCACGCCCGCCTGCGCATCCGCTCCTGCAGGGGGCCGGTGGTCTTCATCACCAGCCAGGTCGCGCCCAGCAGCATGTAGCCCACCATGACCGCGATGCCGACCACCACGCTGAACGGGGTCAGCCAGTCCCACCAGCCGCCCGAATATTCCCGCGCCGCCTTGTCGATGTCGATGCCCTGCAGCAGCCCGCCCAAGGCGATGCCCTGCGACAGCGCGGCGACCGCCGATCCGCCGATGAAGGCCAGGTCCCAGACCGGGCGCCAGCGCTTGGTCCGCCAGCGGAACTCGAACGCCACGCCGCGAAAGATCAGCGCCAGAAGCATCGCCATGATCGGCGCATAGAGCGCGGGCAGGATCAGCGCATAGGCCAGCGGAAAGGCCGCGAACAGCCCGCCTCCGCCCAGCACCAGCCAGGTCTCGTTCCCGTCCCAGACCGGCGCGACCGAGTTCATCATCAGGTCGCGGTCGCCGCCCTCGCGTTCGGCCGCGAACAGCATGCCCAGCCCCAGGTCGAACCCGTCCAGCACCACATAGACCAGCACCGCGAAGGCGATGACGAAGGCCCAGATGACCGTCAGATCCAGCGATACGCCTTCCGTCAGGGGCATGGTCATTCTCCGGGTTGGGGCGCGCGCGCGCCGTGCTGCTGCGCGGGGGTGGTTCCGGCGGTGCGGGTCGGGCTGTCGTTCACATCCTTCAGCCGCGGCTCGTCGCGCAGCGGGGGCCGGTTCATCAGCCGCAGGATGTAGTAGGTCCCTGCCCCGAACACCGCGAAATAGACGATGATGAACGCCATCAGTGACGCGCCGACCGCCGCCGCATCCAAGGGCGCCGCACTGTCCGCGGTGCGCAGATGGCCGTAGACGGTGAAGGGCTGTCGGCCGACCTCGGTCGTGATCCAGCCCGCCAGGACCGCGATCAGCCCGGCCGGCGACAGGATCAGCGCGGCGCGGTGCAGCATCGGACTGTCATAGAGCACCCCCCGCCAGCGCGCCCAGAGCGACCACAGCCCGAGGCCCAGCATCGCGAAGCCCAGGGCCACCATCACCCGGAACGACCAGAAGACCACCGCGACCGGCGGCTGATCGGCGCGGGGGACGGTGTCCAGCCCGTCCAGCGGCGCGTTCAGGTCGTGCTTGAGGATCAGCGAGGACAGCTTGGGGATGCCGATGGCATAGTCCAGGCGCTGCTCCTCCTGGTTGGGGATGCCGAACAGGTAGAGCGGCGCGCCCTCGGGGTGGCTCTCGAAATGGCCCTCCATTGCCATGACCTTGGCGGGCTGATGCTCCAGCGTGTTGATGCCGTGCATGTCGCCCAGAAGAATCTGCACGGGCGCGAAGATCGCGGCCATCCACATCGCCATGCTGAACATGGTGCGCGTGGCCGGGCTGACCCTGTCGCGGCGGTGGCGGTGGCGCAGCATGTGCAGCGCGGCCACGCCCCCCACGATGAAGGCCGTGGTCAGATAGGCCGCCGTGACCGTGTGCATCAGCCGGTACGGGAAGGACGGGTTGAAGATCACCTGCCAGAAGTCGGTGGGCAGGAACTGGCCCGTCTCGGCGTCGATCTCGAACCCCGCCGGGGTGTGCATCCAGCTGTTCACCGACAGGATCCAGAAGGCCGACATGGCGGTCCCGAAGGCCACCGCCGCGCAGGCGATCATGTGCAGCGTGGGCCCGACCCGGTCGCGGCCGAACAGCATGATCCCCAGGAACCCCGCCTCGAGGAAGAAGGCCGACAGCACCTCATAGGCCATCGGCGCGCCGATGACCGGCCCCGCCTTGTCCGAAAAGGCTGACCAGTTGGTCCCGAACTGATAGGACATGACGATGCCCGACACGACGCCCATCGCGAAGGCCAGGGCGAAGATCTTCACCCAGTAGCGGAACAGGTCCAGATACTGATGGTCGCGGGTCCACAGCCACAGCCCGTTCAGCACCGCCAGGAAGCTGGCCAGCCCGATGGTGAAGGCGGGAAACAGGAAGTGGAAGCTGACGGTGAAGGCGAACTGGATACGGGCCAGAAGGATGGCGTCGGCATTGTCGAACATCGGATGCCTTTCACGACGGGGATGCGCGGCCGCGGCAGGAACCGCAATCACCATCACCCTATCTCATTTCAACCCGCAGTGGTTCCCAAATCATCCGGGGCCGCGGCGCGCGGCAGCGCCCCGGCCGCCGCGTGACGGACCGCGCGGGTCAGCGGCGCCAGCGACGCGGCCGCCATGCGGTTCACCTGCCAGACCAGCGCCACGTCATGCGGCACGCCGGGCGACAGCGCGACCAGCCGCCCCGCGGCCAGATGCCCCGCGACCAGGGCCTCGGGGTTCAGGCCCCAGCCCATGCCCGCGAGGCACGCCTCGACGAAGCCGGTGCTGGAGGGCAGGCCATGGGCGGGCAGGCTGCCCACGCCCCAGTGCCGGGCGGCCCAGTCCTGCTGCATCCGGTCCTTGCGGTTGAAGGCCAGGGCGGGGGCGCGGGCCAGCGCCGCGGCGGTGACGCCGTCGGGAAAGTGCCGCGCCATGAAGGCCGGACTGGCCGTCGCGCGATAGCGCAGGACGCCCAAGGGCCGCATGTCGCATCCGGGCACCGGCTGCGCCGAGGCGGTCACGGCGGCCAAGACCTGACCGTCACGCAGCCAGTCGGCGGTGTGGCCCTCGTCATCGACGGACAGATCGACCAGCACCGCGCCATCGGCCGTGAAATCGGCCAGGGCGGGCAGGAACCAGGTCGCCAGGCTGTCGGCATTCACCGCGACGCGCAGGCTGGGCCGCGGGTCCGAGGTCTGAGAGAGGCCCGGAAGGTGCCGGGCCAGGCCGGCCTCCAGCAGGTCGACCTGCTCCATGTGGCGGCACAGGCGCAGGCCTGCCGGGGTGGCGGTGCAGGGCTGGCCGCGCCGGATCAACACCGTGCCCAGACGCTCCTCCAGCTGGCGCACTCGCTGCGACACCGCCGAGGGCGAGATGTTCAGCGCCCGCGCCGCCTGATCGAAGCTGCCCAGACGGGCGATCAGCGCGACGGCACGGGCGGCGGCATGGTCCAGCATCGGTTTTCCTTCACCCGCGTAAGCCATCCGAATTTGTCCGGGGCGGGACGACAGGCTAGGACGGGGGCGATCCACAGGAAAGGCCCCGCAATGAGCGTCTTCTTCACCGGCATGGCGACCGGGCTTGGGCTGATCGTGGCGATCGGCGCGCAGAACGCCTTCGTGCTGCGGCAGGGGCTGCGGGGGCAACATGTGACCGCCGTGGCGCTGACCTGCGCGCTGTCGGATGCGCTGCTGATCGGGGCGGGCGTTGCGGGGGCGGGGGCGCTGACCGCGCGGCTGCCTTGGCTGGACCCGGTGATGCGGGCGGCGGGGGCGGCGTTCCTGATCTGGTACGGGGCGCGCAGCCTGCGGTCCGCGCTGCGATCCGACGCGGCGCTGGAGGTGGCGGGGCAGGGGCCGGACGCGCCGCTTGGCGCGGTGCTGGCCACCTGCCTGGCGATCACCTGGCTGAACCCGCATGTCTGGCTGGACACGGTGGTGCTGCTGGGCGCGATCTCGACCCAGTATCCCGGGGCCGAGGCGTGGTTCGCGGCGGGCGCGATCAGCGGATCGTTCCTGTTCTTCCTGACGCTGGCGCATGGGGCGGCCTGGCTGCGGCCGGTCTTTGCCCGGCCGCGCGCGTGGCGGCGGCTGGAATTCGCGATCGCCCTGGTCATGTGGGCGATCGCGGCCAGCCTGGTCTGGCCGTGGGTGGCGGCTATTGCGCCATCTCCTCGACCCTGACGGTCACGTCCATGTCCTCGGCGCCCGATCCCATGGCGACGCCCCGGATCGGCGCCGCATCCGCCGCATCCAGCCCCGAGCCCAGCCGCACATAGCGTTCGTCCGGACAGCAGCGGTTCGCCGCGTCGAAGCCGACCCAGCCCAGGCCCGGCACATGGATCTCGGCCCAGGCATGGGCCGCGTCATGGGCCTTGCC
Source organism: Paracoccus sp. ME4 (assembly GCF_046736325.1). Taxonomy (GTDB): domain Bacteria; phylum Pseudomonadota; class Alphaproteobacteria; order Rhodobacterales; family Rhodobacteraceae; genus Paracoccus. The sequence goes on along the minus strand of NZ_CP151276.1, from coordinate 151,140 downwards.
GTCCAGCGTCGAGTGCAGATAGCCCGAGACATAACGCGCGGGCATGCCCGACAGGCGCGCGATGGCGGTCAGCGCATGGGTGTGATCCTGGCAGACCCCCTCGCCCAGGGCCAGGGCCTGCGCGGCGGTGGTGCCGGTCTGCGTCACGCCGGGGCGGAAGGCGATGCGGTCGCTGATCGCGCCGGACAGGCGGTGCGCCCGGTCCAGCGGATCGTCGCCCGCCACCGACGCGGCCAGCGCGCGCAGCGCGTCGTCGGGCCGGGTCGCCGGGCTGTCGCGCAGATAGGTCAGCGGGTTGATCATCTCGCGGTGGCCGCGCAGCACGCCCGCCGTGTCGCGGGTGTCGACGCGGCCGGTGATGCGGACCGTCACCTGATCGACCGGGCCGCGCACGGTCCAGCCCTCGATCCAGTCGCCGGCGCCGTCGCGGAAGCCCGGCCCGCGCAGCCCGCCCGACACGTCGATCTGCCAGTCATGGGTCTTCTGCCCCTCGAAGATCGAGGGCGTCAGGCGCAGGCTCTGGACCAGGTTCCGGATCGGCTGGTCATAGCGATAGAGCGTCTCATGGGCGATCATCAGGCGCATGGGTCACACTCCTCCCAGCAGGTAGTCCTGGTGCACCAGGTTCGAGATGGTGGACAGCTCCTGGATGAACCAGCTGAGGAACTCGTGCAGGCCCTCGTCGAAGATCATCTCGATGTCGCGGGCCTGCAGCGCGGCCAGCACCTCGCGCGCCTTGTCGCGGGCGCTGGTCGGCACGCTGTCGCCATAGCGCCGCGCCAGCCCCTCCAGGTGCCACACCGTCTCATAGAGCGAGGTGATCAGCGCGCGCGGGCTTTCCCCGTTCAGAATCAGGAAATCGGCCACCTGCCCCGCGGTGATGTCGCCGCCATAGGCCCAGTGATAGGCCCGATGCGCCGACAGCGCGCGCAGGATCACCTGCCACTGATAGGTGTCCAACCCCGATCCGACGAATTCGATGCGCGGCAGCAGCACGAAATACTTCACATCCAGCAGGCGGGCGGTCGCGTCGGCCCGCTCCAGCCCATAGCCCAGGTTCATGAAGTGCCAACCGTCGTTGCGCAGCTGCGAGGCGTTGATCGCGCCCCGCACGGTCGAGGTGTGGGCGGTCACGAAATCGGTCAGCGAGGCCGTGTCCAGCTTGGCCCGCGGAGTGCGCTCGATCTTGCGCAGCTCTTGGTACGCCACGTTCAGCGCGTCCCAGACCTGGCTGGTCAGCGCGGTGCGCACGATGCGCCCGGCCTCGCGCGCCTTCTCGACGCAGCTGACGACGGAGGAGGGGTTGTCATGGTCGAAGAAGATGAACTCCTCGATGTTCTCCTGGGTGATGCCGCCGTATTTCCGGCCGAACAGGTCCGCGCTGCCCGAGGCCTGCAGCAGCGAGTTCCATTCGTTCTGATAGCCGGCCTCGGTATTGGGCAGCAGCGTGATGCGCTGGCCCACGTCCAGCAGGCGGGCGGCGGTTTCGGCGCGTTCCAGATGGCGGCCCATCCAGAACAGGTTGGAGGCGGTGCGGCTGAGCATCGTGTTGCGTCCCCTCATTCCGACAGGACCCAGGTGTCCTTGACACCTCCGCCCTGTGACGAGTTCACCACCAGCGACCCCTCGCGCAGCGCGACGCGGGTCAGGCCGCCCGGCACCAGCTCGATCCGGTCGCCGCACAGGCAATAGGGCCGCAGGTCCACATGGCGCGGCGCGATCCCGTCCTCGACGAAGGTCGGGCAGGTGGACAGGGCCAGCGTGGGCTGGGCGATGTAGTTCGACGGGTTGGCCTGGATCTTGGCGCGGAAGGTCTCGATCTCCTCCTTGGTCGACTTGGGGCCGACCAGCATGCCGTAGCCGCCCGATCCGTGGACCTCCTTGACGACCAGTTCGGGCAGATGCTCCATCACATAGCGATAGTCGTCGTCCTTCCACAGCGTCCAGGTCTGGACGTTGTTCAGGATCGGCTCCTCGCCCAGATAGAACCGGACCATCTCGGGGACGAAGGTGTAGATCGCCTTGTCGTCGGCCACGCCCGCGCCCGGCGCCGAACAGATCGACACCCCGCCCGAGCGATAGACGTCCATCAGCCCCGGAACGCCCAGCATCGAATCGGGCCGGAAGCACAGCGGGTCCAGGAACGGGTCGTCGATCCGGCGATAGATCACGTCCACCCGGCGCGGGCCGGTGGTGGTGCGCATGTAGCAGAACTCGCCATCCACGAACAGGTCCTGCCCTTCGACCAGCTCGACCCCCATCAGGTTGGCCAGGAAGCTGTGCTCGTAATAGGCGCTGTTGAAATGGCCGGGCGTCAGGATCACGCAGGTCGGCCGGTCGTTGCATTTCGCCGGCGCCACCGATTCCAGCGTGCGGCGCAAGAGGTCGGGATACTGGTCCACGGGCTCGATCCGGTTGCCGCGGAACAGGCCGGGGAACATGCGCATCATGATCTCGCGGTTCTCCAGCATGTAGCTGACCCCGGACGGCGTGCGGCAGTTGTCCTCCAGCACATAGAACTCGTCCTTGGCGGTGCGCACGAGGTCGATGCCGATGATGTGCGAATAGATGCCGCGCGGCGGCACCACGCCGACCACGGCCTTCTCATAGGCTTCGTTCTGATAGACCAGCCGCGCCGGGATGCGGCCCGCGCGGATGATCTCTCCGCGGCCATAGACGTCGCGCAGGAAGGCGTTCAGCGCCCGCGCGCGCTGCTTGATGCCGCGTTCCAGGCGGCGCCACTCGGCCTGCTCGAAGACGCGGGGCATCATGTCGAAGGGGATCAGCCGGTCCGGATCGCCCCCCTCGCCGTAGACGGCGAAGGTGATGCCGATGCGCCGGAACAGCGCCTCGGCCTCGGCCTGCTTCATCTGGCGGAAGTCGTCGGGCATCGTCTCGACCCATTCCCGCAGCCGGGCATAGGGTTCGCGCACGCGCTCGCCTTCGAACATCTCGTTGTATGTGCTCATCCATCCCCCACTCGTCACGCGTCATTCAGGGTCTTGCGCCCCGTCGATGATCCGCGTCCGGCCGTCCGAAGTCCACAGCAGAACCGCCGGATTTGCCTGTTGGTTCCGCAGCATGATCGGCCGGGCAAGGCCGTCCCGATGCACGGGACGGCAGCCTGCCGGTTTCGCGGGCAGTTCAGGTCAGCTCGATGGCGACGGCGGTGCCCTCTCCGCCGCCGATGCAGATGGCCGCCACCCCCCGGCTGAGGCCGCGCGCCTGCAGCGCATGGATCAGCGTGACGATGATGCGCGCGCCCGATGCGCCGATCGGATGGCCCAGGGCGCAGGCCCCGCCGTTCACGTTGACGCGGTCATGCGACAGGCCCATGCGCGTCATGAAGGCCATGGGGACGACGGCAAAGGCCTCGTTCACCTCCCACAGATCGACGCTGTCGGCGCTCCAGCCGATCCGCGCCAGCAGCTTCTCGGCCGCGGGCACGGGGGCGGTCGGGAACTGTCCGGGCGCCTGGCCGTGGCTGGCATGACCCAGGATGCGCGCGACGGCGCCCGACGGATCGGCCCCGATCACCAGCGCCGCCGCCCCGTCCGAGATGCTGGAGCTGTTGGCCGCCGTCACCGTCCCGTCCTTGCGGAAGGCGGGCTTCAGCTGCGGGATCTTGTCGGGGCGGGCCAGGCCAGGCTGCTCGTCGATCTCGACGATCCGGTCGCCGCCGCGGCCCGGCACGGTGACCGCGGCGATCTCGGCGGCAAAGGCGCCACGGGCGATGGCCTCCTGCGCGCGGGTCAGGCTGGCAAGGGCGTATTCGTCCTGCGCCTGCCGGGTGAAGGCGAACTCGGCCGCGCAATCCTCGGCGAAGGTGCCCATCAGGCGGCCCTTGTCATAGGCGTCCTCCAGCCCGTCCAGGAACATGTGGTCCAGGACCTGCCCATGCCCCAGACGCGCGCCCGCCCGCATCTTCGGCAGCAGATAGGGGGCGTTCGACATGCTCTCCATGCCGCCCGCGACGACCGTCTCGGCGCTGCCCGCGGCGATCGCGTCGGCGGCCATCATGACCGCCTGCATGCCCGATCCGCACATCTTGTTCAGCGTCGTGGCCGGCACCTCCTGGCCCAGCCCCGCGGCAAAGCCCGCCTGGCGCGCCGGCGCCTGTCCCTGCCCCGCGGGCAGCACGCAGCCCATCAGCAGCGAATCGACCGGCCGCCCGCCCGCCCGCGCCAGCGCGGCGCGGATCGCCGTGCCGCCCAGATCGGCGGCGGCGACGGGCGACAGTGCCCCCATCAGCCCGCCCATCGGGGTGCGCGCGGCACCTTGCACGAAAATCTGTCGTGTCGTCATGAATTCCCCCTCATGTCCCTGCCCTCCGCTTACCGGATCGTAACCTTTCCCGTCTACTGAGGAACGCAGAAGCACAGGAAAGGCCGATCATGCAGTTCATCGTCGAAGAGACCGAGTCCCACCTGCACGTCACGGTGACGGAAGCCCGGATCGACGCGGCGATCGCGACCCAGTTCAAGGACAAGCTGCGCGAGATCGTGGTCGGCCGCCGAAAGCCCGTCCATCTGGACATGGCCGCGGTCGACTTCATGGACAGCTCGGGCCTGGGCGCCATGATCGCCGTCCGCAAGAGCCTGCCCGAGACGGTGGAGCTGGTGCTGCTGGCGCTGACCCCGAATGTCGAGCGGGTGTTCCGCCTGACTCGGATGGACAGCGTCTTCGACATCCGCCCCGCGGTACCGGCCTCCCATGCCTCCCGGCCCCACACCGCTCAGAAGGAGCAACGTGAATGACCTCCAGCGAACGCTCCGGCATCGGCGTCGATGCCGGCACGGGCGCGCGTCCCGCAACCCGGACGCAGCCGATGTTCCACCGCGTGCTCAGCGCGCATCCGATGACCGTGCGCGACACGCTGAGCGACGTGCGCCTGCGCTTCCGCGCCGAGGTCAGCGACGACACCCTGGGCCGGCTGGAGCTGGTCCTGGCCGAGGTGATGAACAACGTGGCCGAACACGCGCCCCTGACGGCGCCCGACGACGCCGAGCCGCATCTGCCGGTGATCCATCTGTGCATCGTGCGCCACAGCGGCGGGCTGGCCTGCGCGCTGACCGATGACGGGGCGTCCCTGCCCGACGACTGCCTGCTGCCGCGCGGCCTGCCGCCGATGCTGGCCGACGACCTGCCCGAGGGCGGGTTCGGCTGGTTCCTGATCCAGGACCTGACGCAGGCCCTGTGCTACTACCGCGAGGAGAGCCGGAACTATCTGGCCTTCAGCATCCCCTTCACGCAGCGCGAGGCCGAGGGCGCCAGCACCTGAGCCGGCCTCAGTTCACCGGCCCCGCCAGGAAATAGCGTCCGTCCTCGAAGGCGCCGAACATGTCGCCGACCTCGGGGTGGTCCAGCGGCTCGCCCGAGCAGTCCAGCTCCAGGTTCTGCTCCGAGACATAGGCGACGTAATAGGTCGCCTCGGTCTCGGCAAAGAGGTGGTAGAAGGGCTGATCCTTGTCGGGGCGCACGTCCTCGGGGATGGATTCGTACCATTCGTCGGTATTGGCGAATTCCGGATCGACATCGAAGATCACCCCGCGGAACGGGCGCGACCGGTGACGGACCACCTGTCCAAGGCTGTATTTCGCATGGCGGCTCTGGGCCGGCATCCGCGCGGGTTCCATCATCTCATTCCGGCTCGATCAGACGTCAGCGCGCCTTCTAGCGCGACAGGGCCGCACTGTCCACCGAATCGCCCCGGACCGTCAGGGCGCGCGGTCCTCGGCCAGAAGCGGCACCGTCGCCATGGACATCTTGGCCGATCCCTCGGTCACCTGGCTGGCATGGGCCAGATAGATCAGCACCCGGTTCTCGGCGTCATAGACGCGCTGGACCCGAAGCGTCTTGAAGACCAGCGACCGCCCCTCCGAGAACACCGCCTCGGCCTCCCCCGGCTCCAGCCCCGAGACGTCGATCGCCCCCGTCCGCGCGCATTGGATCGCGCTGTTCGAGGGGTCCTCGAACCAGTTCCCCTGGCTCAGCCGGTCCAGGACCGAGCGTTCGAAATAGGCCAGATGGCAGGTCACGCCCGGCACGTCGGGATCGCGGATCGCCTCGATCACCACGTCGTTCCCGACCCAGTCCACGCCGACCCGGCCGATCTCCTCGGCGGCGGCGGGCAGGGCCAGCAGGCTCAGCAGGGCGGCAAGGCGCATCGGTTCACTCCGGCGACAGGGGCTCTCGGCCCGATTCGGTCAGCAGATGCACGGCGCCCGGCTCGATCACGGCCGTGGCCAGCGGACGGCCATAGGCGGCCCCGCCATCCATGTTCAGGCGGTTTCGATACAGCACCGGACGCTCCAGCGCGGTGTGGCCATGCACGACCAGCGGGCCGTGATCGGCCTCGCTGTCCAGGAATCCCTGACGGATCCAGACCAGGTCCTGCTCCTGCTGCCGCTGCAGGTCGATGCCCGGCCGCACGCCCGCATGCACGACCAGCGCCAGCGGATGCAGGTGCCACAGCGGCAGCCCGGCCAGGAACCGGACATGATCGTCCGGCACCGCGCGCCGCGCGGCCTCCAGCAGCGCCGCCCGCGGCATCGCCGCATCCAGCCCGTAGGAGGCCAGCGTCGCCGCCGCCCCCAGTCCCGGATGGTCGATCCAGTGCTGCCCCGAGGACAGGCCCGGATCGACCCAGTCTGGCCGCTGCAGGAAGGCGGGCAGGAATCGGTCGTGATTGCCGCGCGTGACGATCCAGGGCCGCCCGGCGCGCCGGCCCTCCATCAGGTGCTGGACGACGCCGCGCGAATCGGGTCCGCGGTCGATCAGGTCGCCCACATGGGCGATGACCGTATCGCGACCGCCATCGCGGAAGACCCGCTCATGCGCGGCCTTCAGCTGGTCCAGATGTCCGTGGATGTCGCCGATCGCGTAAAGTCGCATCTGTCAGCCCCGGGCCGTGGCGCGCGGCAAAAGGCGACCGCGCGCCCCTTGGTTAGGGGCGCGCGGCGGGAAGGTCAAACCTCGAATTGCAGGCGGCGGGCCTGCAGGAACTTGCCGGTGTTCTGCAGCGCGGCCAGGGCCGCGTCGCTGATCGCCTCGTCCAGATACAGGATCGCGATGGCATCCGCGCCGTTCGCGGCCCGGCCCAGGGTGAAGTTCGCGATGTTCACGCCCAGATCGCCCAGGGTCATCCCCAGGGCGCCGATCACGCCCGGCACGTCCTTGTTGCGGGTATAGAGCATGTGCGCCCCCACCTCGGCATCCACGTTGATGCCGCGGATCTGGATGAAGCGCGGCTTGCCGTCGCTGAACACGGTGCCGGCGATCGAGCGTTCGCGGGTCTCGGTGACGCAGGTGACCTTGACGTAACCCTCATAGGCGCCGGCCTTGTCCTGCCTGGTGGTCGACACCTGCACGCCACGCTCCTTGGCCATGACCGGGGCCGAGACCATGTTCACGTCCGGATTCGTGGCCTTCATCACGCCCGCGATGACGGCCGCGTTCAGCGCATTCAGGTTCATCTCGGACACGACGCCGTCATAGAGCACATTGATCGCCTTGATCGGCTCGTCCGTCATCTGGCCTACGAAGGCGCCAAGATGCGCGGCCAGCTTGATCCACGGACCCATCACGGCCGCTTCCTCGGCAGTGACCGAAGGCATGTTCAGCGCGTTCTGCACCGCGCCAGACAGCAGATAGTCCGACATCTGCTCGGCGACCTGCAGGGCCACGTTCTCCTGCGCCTCGGTGGTCGAGGCGCCCAGATGCGGCGTCACGACGACGTTCGGCAGGTTGAACAGCGGGCTCTCGGTCGCGGGCTCGACGGCGAAGACGTCGAAGGCCGCGCCGGCCACGCGCCCGTCCGTCAGCGCCTCGGCCAGCGCCTCCTCGTCGACCAGACCGCCGCGGGCGCAGTTGATGATGCGCACGCCCTTCTTCAGCTTGGCGATGGCCTCGCGCGACAGGATGTTCTTCGTCTTCTCGGTCAGCGGTACGTGGAAGGTGATGAAATCCGCGCGGCCCAGCAGCTCGTCCAGCTCGACTTTGGTCACGCCGATCTCGCGCGCCCGCTCCTCCGACAGGAAGGGGTCATAGGCCAGCACCTTCATGTGCAGCCCCAGGGCGCGGTCGATCACGATCGACCCGATATTGCCCGCCCCGATCACGCCCAGGGTCTTGTTGAACAGCTCGACCCCCATGAAGCGGTTCTTCTCCCACTTGCCGGCATGGGTGCTGACGCTGGCCTCGGGCAGCTGGCGGGCGACCGCGAACATCATCGCGATGGCATGCTCGGCGGTGGTGACGCTGTTGCCGAAGGGCGTGTTCATCACGATGACGCCCTTCTTGCTGGCGGCCGGGATGTCGACGTTGTCGACGCCGATGCCCGCGCGGCCGATCACCTTCAGGTTCGCCGCCTGCTCCAGCAGCTTCTCGGTCACCTTGGTCGCCGACCGGATGGCCAGCCCGTCATACTGCCCGATCACCTCGGCCAGCTTTTCCTTGTCCTTGCCCAGATCGGGCAGGTAATCCACCTCGACGCCGCGATCGCGAAAGATCTGGACGGCGGTTTCCGACAGCTTGTCGGACACGAGAACCTTCGGCATGGGACTAGTCCTTCTCATGCGGCATCCGGGCACAGCCTCGCGGACGCCTTGCTTCTTCTTCAGAAAAATATCCTGCGGGGGGTCCGGGGGGCGCAAGGCCCCCCGACCTCTCGGATCACTGCGCGGCCAGCTCGGCGCGGTACGCCCATTCAATCCACGGCATCAGGGCCGCGACATCGGCGGTCTCGACCGTCGATCCGCACCAGATCCGCAGACCGGCCGGCGCGTCGCGATAGGCGCCCGCATCCAGCGCGACGCCCTCCTTCTCCAGCCGCTTGGCCACGGCCTTGGCAAAGGCCGCGCCGTCCTTGATGGCCGGATCGGTGAATTTCAGGCAGACGCTGGTCGTCGATGCGGTGGCCGGGTCCTCGGCCAGATCGGCGATCCAGTCCTTGTCCGCGATGAAATCGCGCACAGCAGCCGCATTGGCATCCGCCCGCGCGATCAGCGCCGTGAGGCCGCCCAGGGATTGCGCCCATTTCAGCGCCACCAGGTAATCCTCGACCGCCAGCATCGAGGGCGTGTTGATCGTCTCGCCCTTGAAGATGCCCTCGATCAGCTTGCCGCCCTTGGTCATGCGGAAGATCTTGGGCAGCGGCCAGGCGGGGACATAGGTCTCCAGCCGCTCGACGGCGCGCGGCGACAGGATCAGCACGCCATGCGCGCCCTCGCCGCCCAGCACCTTCTGCCAGCTGAAGGTCACCACATCCAGCTTGTCCCAGGGCAGATCCATGGCAAAGGCCGCGCTGGTCGCGTCGCAGATGGTCAGGCCCGCGCGGTCGGCGGGGATCGCATCGCCGTTCGGCACGCGCACGCCGCTGGTGGTGCCGTTCCAGGTGAACACGACGTCCTTGTCGAAATCGACCTCGGCCAGATCGACGATCCTGCCGTAATCGGCCTTGCGGACGGTGGCGTCCAGCTTCAGCTGCTTCACGGCATCCGTGACCCAGCCCTCGCCGAAGCTTTCCCAGGCCAGCATCTCGACGGGGCCTGCGCCCAGCAGGGTCCACATGGCCATCTCGACCGCGCCGGTGTCGGAACCGGGGACGATGCCGATGCGGTAATCGGCCGGCACGCCCAGGACCGTGCGGGTCAGGTCGATGGCCTCGGCCAGCTTGGACTTGCCGACGGCGGCGCGATGCGACCGGCCCAGGGGCGCGTCCGACAGCATATCCAGCGAATAATGGGGAATCTTGGCGCAGGGGCCAGAGGAGAAGCGCGGATTTTCCGGCCGCGCGGCCGGGATCGCATGATCGGTCATGTGACTAGCCTTCCAGCTAAAGGCCCCTCGTTGGGGAGGGGTGTCCCACGGACCGACATACGCGCGCCACGCCCCCGAAGCAACCCCCTTGCGCGGCGGTCAGCCGCCGGGCGGGGGCGCGCCGGCGCCGTCGACCTGCGCCAGGACCGCCGCGAAGCGCTCCAGAAAGGCCGCGCGGGTCTGGGCCGGGGGGCGCAGGGTGATGCTCAGGTCGGGCAGCATCTGCGCCTCGGGGACGGGGAACAGGCGCTGCGCCTCGGCCGCGCCGAAACCCGCGATGGTCACCGCCTCCAGGCGCGCCGAGACGCGGTCGGCGGCCTTGATCCGCCGCTTGACCGCCACGGGCAGCACCGCGGGCAGGCCGAAGCGCAGATGGATCGCCGCCGCCAGACGCGCATCCATGGCCTTGTATTCGCCGCCCAGGGCCGCCTTCACCGGAGAGATCATGTCCCCGATGACGTATTCCGGCGCGTCATGCAGCAGCGCGGCCAGCCGCCAGCGCGGATCGCAGCCGGGGTCCAGCCGCGCCATGATCTGTTCCACGAGCAGCGAATGTTCGGCCACCGAATAGGGCCAGTCGCCCTGCGTCTGACCGTTCCAGCGCGCGACGAAGGCCAGGCCGTGGGCGATGTCCCCGATCTCGATGTCGAAGGGCGTCGGGTCCAGCAGGTTCAGCCGGCGGCCCGACAGCATCCGCTGCCAGGCGCGCGATGCGGGCCTGGCCATCGGATCTTACGACAGGCGCTGGTCGGCGGGCGCGGCCTGGGCGGCCTGGGCGCGGCGCGCCAGCTCCTGGCGATACAGCGCCACGAAATCGACCGGGTCCATGTTGAAGGCCGGGAAGCCCCCGTCGCGGGTCATGTCCGAGATGATGCGCCGGACATAGGGGAACAGCATCCGCGGGCATTCGATCATCAGGAACGGATGCAGCTGCTCCTGCGGGACGCCCTCGATCTGGAAGACCCCTCCGTAATCCAGCTCGGCCAGGAACAGCGTCGCGCCGTCGCCCTTGTTAGTCGAGGTGACGCGGTACTTGGTGATGACCTCGTACTGGGTGTCGCTGCCGCGCTTGCGGGCGTCCAGGCTGACCTGCACGGTGATCTCGGGCTGGACCTCGCCCTGGGGGGCGCCCTTCTGGGCCACGGCGTTCTCGAACGACAGGTCGCGGATGAACTGGGCCAGGATCTGCATGCGCGGCTGCGCGGCGGCGGCGCCGGCCTGGGTCTCGGGCTGGGCTGCGCCGTTCTGCGGGGTGTCTTCGGTCATGGTCCTACCTTCGTTGTCCGTATGGGCGTGATGCGTATGGGCGCGAAGCCCGCGAACATGACGCGTGCAGCCCGCGTTCTAGCAGGCCGGCACGCGGCGCTCAATGCCGGGTCCAGCCGGAGCCCCGGCCCGTTCCGCGGCCCGGCGGCGGCGGCACGTCGCCCAGTTCGGGGGGCAGGTCCACCGGCGCGCGCGGGGACCCGCCGTCGTCGGCCACGACGTAATCGCCGTCGATCACGCCCGCCTCGTAAGGGGGGCGGTGCGGCTCGCGGCGGGGCATGCCCCGCGTCGTCGTGACGCGCCGGGCGATCCGCGCCATCAGCAGGCGGCGCACGCCGGGCACCAGCAGCGCAAGGCCCAGGATGTCGCTGAAGAAGCCCGGAATCAGCAGCAGCAGACCCGCCACGATCACCATCGCGCCATCGGCCATGGGGCGCATGGGGTCGCGCATCTCGGCCAGGCTGCGCTGGACCTCCAGGCCCGCGCGGGCGCCCTGACCGCGGATCAGGGACACGCCCAGCACGGCCGACAGCACCACGAGGCCCAAGGTCGGCCACAGGCCGATCAGCCCTCCGACCTGGATGAACAGCGCGATCTCGATGATCGGCACCACCAGAAACATGGCGATCAGCCGCATGTGAATTCCCCTTCCTGCCGGCGCGGAAACTGGACTTGCGCCAAGGCACTCCCTACATAATGCACAGACCGCCCGATACCAACGCCGTTTGACCAGAGGTTGCCCTGCATGTCCAACCCGCTTCTTCAGCTGATCGTCCTTGCCGGCATCGCGATCTTTTTGATCCTGCGGCTGAAAAACGTGCTGGGGACACGCGACGGGTTCGAGCCCCCGCAGGTGGACCAGACCCCTGCCCGCCCCAACCGCTTCGAGGTGATCGAGGGCAGCGCGGAGGAGCCCGACCACGACATCCTGGACCATGCCGAGGCCGGCGGCCCCGCCGCGACCGCGCTGGCCGCGATGAAGCGGGCCGAGCCCTCCTTCGGGCTGCGCGACTTCCTGGGCGGCGCGCGCCAGGCCTATGAGATGATCCTGATGGCCTTCGAGCGGGGCGACCTGTCCGAGGTCCGTCCCTTCCTGGCCCCCGAGGTCGCCGAGGCCCTGCAATCGGTCATCGACCAGCGCAGCGCCGCGGGCCAGACCGTCGAGGCGACCTATCTGGGCACCCGCGACACCAGCTTGGCGGCGGCCGAATACGACCCCGCCACCGGCATCGGGCAGATCACCGTCCGCTTTGTCGGAGAGTTGATCGCCGTGACCCGCGCCGCCGACGGCAGCGTGGTCGAGGGCGACCCCAAGGCCCCGCGCAAGCAGAAGGACACCTGGACCTTCGCCCGTCCGATGGGTCAGGACGATCCCAACTGGCAGCTCGTCGCGACCGGCTGATGGCACGCCGACGGGGGCTGACGCCCGAGGACCGGGATCTCTGGACCCGCGTCGCGCGAACCGCAGAGCCGCTGGACCCCAAGCGCAAGGGACAGGCCGCCGATCTGGCGGCCTTTGCCGATATGATCGCCCCCCCTGCGCCCGCCCCCGCACCGCCCGCCCCGCTGCCGCGGTTCCGCGTGGGCCAGGCCGCGTCCCGGCCCGCCGCCAAGATCGCGCGCCCCGTCTCGCCCGCCGACCAGCTGTCGGCTGCGAGCCTGCGCATGGACGCGCGCACGCATCGCCGCATGAGCAAGGGCAAGCTGCACCCCGAGGCGCGGCTGGACCTGCACGGTCTGACCCTGTCGGAGGCGCAGCCGGAACTGCTGCACTTCATCCTGCGCAGCCATGCGAACGGGCTGCGGCTGGTGCTGGTCATCACGGGAAAGGGGCGGGGCGATCACGGGCCGATGCCGACGCGGCCGGGTGCGTTGCGCTATCAGGTGCCGTACTGGCTGCACGCCGCGCCGCTTTCGGCGGTGGTGCAGCAGGTCAGCGCGGCGCATTTCCGCCATGGCGGCGACGGAGCCTATTACGTCTATCTGCGCCGGGCCAAAGGTTAGATGCGCGCCCCTGTGCGGGGCGCGCGGCGCGGGTCAGAGGCGGACGTTCGACTTCGGTCCCGCAAAGTACCAGATGATCAGGCCGACCACCGGCAGGATCACGATCAGCAGGATCCACAGGATCTTGGATTTGTTGCTGGCATTCGTGTTGATGATCTGCGCGATCGCCCAGACATCCAGCACGAAGATGATGACGCTGAAAATCCAACCCATGTGATCCGTCCCCTTGTGTGTTCAGCCAGCCAACCCGACAGGGCCACGCCGGGTTCCCCGGTCACAGGACATAGCGCGACAGGTCGGTCGACCGCGACAGATCGCCCAGATGGCGTTCCACGAAATCGGCATCCACGCTGACCGACTGGCCGCTGCGGTCGGGGGCGGTGAAGGACAGCTCCTCGAACACCCGCTCGATCACCGTGTACAGCCGGCGCGCGCCGATGTTCTCGACCGAGGCGTTGACCTCCGCCGCGATGCGGGCCAGCGCGGCGATGCCGTCCTCGGTGAACGCCACGGTGACGCCCTCGGTCTGCATCAGCGCGGTGTACTGGCGCGTCAGGGCGTTGTCGGTTTCGGTAAGGATGCGGATGAAGTCCTCCTCGGTCAGGGCGCGCAGCTCGACCCGGATCGGCAGGCGGCCCTGCAGCTCGGGCAGCAGGTCCGAGGGTTTCGCGACATGGAATGCGCCCGAGGCGATGAACAGGATGTGGTCCGTCTTGACCGCGCCGTATTTGGTGCTGACCGTCGTGCCCTCGATCAGCGGCAGCAGGTCGCGCTGCACGCCCTCGCGGCTGACATCGCCGCCGCGCGCCTCGGCGCGGGCGCAGACCTTGTCGATCTCGTCGATGAAGACGATGCCGTTCTGCTGCACCGCCTCCAGCGCCGCGGCCTTGACCGTGTCGTCGTCCAACAGCTTGTCGGCCTCCTCCGCGATCAGCAGCTCATAGCTTTCGGCCACCGTCACCTTGCGGCGCACCTTGCGGCCGCCGAAGGCCTTCATCAGGCCGGACAGGTCCATCATGCCGCCCAGGGGCTGGCCCGGCTGGCCCGGCATCTCCATCCCGCCCAGCGGGTTGGAGTTGTCCTGCACCTCCAGCTCGATCACAGTGTCGTCCAGCTCTCCGCGCTTCAGCTTGTCGCGGAACATCTGACGGGTACCGTCGCGGGCATCCTTGCCGGCCAAGGCCTCGACCACGCGCTCCTCGGCGGCCTTGTGGGCGCGGGCCTTGACCGCCTCGCGCATCCGCTCGCGCGTGTCGATCATGGCGGCATCCGCCAGGTCGCGGATGATCTGCTCGACGTCGCGGCCGACATAGCCGACCTCGGTGAACTTGGTCGCCTCGACCTTGATGAAGGGCGCGTTGGCCAGCTTGGCCAGACGGCGGCTGATCTCGGTCTTGCCGACGCCGGTCGGCCCGATCATCAGGATGTTCTTGGGATAGACCTCGTCGCGCAGGTCGTCGCCCAGCTGCTTGCGGCGCCAGCGGTTGCGCAGGGCGACGGCGACGGCGCGCTTGGCGTCGTTCTGGCCGATGATGAACCGGTCCAGCTCGGACACGATCTCGCGGGGGGTCAGGTCAGTCATGGATGTCTCTCCTGAAAAGGACCCGGCGCAGCGCACCGCTCGTCCTTTCTTCTTCACTCAAATATCCTCTGGGGGTCCGGGGGGCGAAGCGCCCCCGGCCTTTACCCGATGGTCTCGACCGTCAGGCGCCCGTTCGTATAGACGCAGATATCGGCCGCGATCTGCATGGCCTTGCGTGCGATCGCCTCGGCGTCCAGATCGCTCTCCAGCAACCCCCGCGCCGCGGCCAGGGCGAAGTTTCCGCCCGACCCGATGGCCGCCACGTCATGTTCGGGCTCCAGCACGTCGCCCGCGCCGGTCACGACCAGCAAATCGACGCCGTCGGTCACGATCAGCATGGCCTCCAGGTTGCGCAGGTACTTGTCCATGCGCCAATCCTTGGCCAGATCCACACAAGCGCGCTGCAGCTGACCGGGGGCCGCCTCCAGCTTCTTCTCCAGCCGCTCCAGCAGGGTGAAGGCGTCGGCGGTCGAGCCGGCAAAGCCCACGACCACGTCGCGTCCGCCGGGGGTCAGGCGGCGCACCTTGCGGGCGCTGCCCTTCATCACGGTCGGGCCGACGCTGACCTGTCCGTCGCCTGCCACGACCACCTTGCCGCCCCGGCGCACCGCCAGGATCGTCGTGCCGTGCCAGCCGGGAAATCTGTCCTCTGCCATCGGGCCTGCTCCATCTGTCTTTCGTCGGCTCAGCAGATATGAACCCCCACGGCCCGGCGCAACCCGTTGAAAACCGGCCGCACCCGCCCTAGCATCCGGGCATGAGCGATCTGTTGCTGAGCGTCTATCTGCATGCCCCCATCCTGCAGACCGCGCAGGCGGGCAAGCTGGGTTTCCTGAACCGCATCCGCGCGCTTCTGGAATCGCGCGGCTGGCGGATCGAGATCCACCGCTCGGGAGAGGCCGCCCGCGCCATGGCCCCGGACCGCCCCGGCTATGCGCTCTACAACATGGAGCGTCCGACCCATGACCGCGCGCTGACCTTTCGATTGGCCTATCACTATCCCTACTGGCGGCTGGAACGTCTGGCCGAACGCTGGCGCTGGCCGATCGCGCAGACCGCCTTCGACCCCGCCCGGATCGAGGACGATGCCGCGCGCAACTTTGCCCGCCGCCTGCGCGCCCGCGTGCTGCCGGGGCCGGACCCGGTGCGGGGCGATCACATCCTGATCCCGCTGCAGGGCCATATCCGCCGCCAGCGCAGCTTTCAGTCGGCCAGTCCGGTGCAGATGATCCGCGCCACCGCCCGCACCGGGCGCCCCTGCATCGCGACCCTGCACCCCAAGGAGGTCTATGACGATGCCGACCGCATAGCCCTGGACCGGCTGGCGCGCGATCACCCGAACCTGACCATCTGCGCAGACACAGCGGCGCGGCTGCGCGATTGCGCCTTCGTGGTGACGCAGAACAGCGGCGTGGGGTTCGACGGGCTGATCCTGGGCAAGCCGGTGGTGCTGTTCGGGCTGTCCGATTATCACCATGTCACGCTGGATGCGGGGCGGCTTGGCGCCGATCGCGCCTTGGCGATGGCCGCCGATCACGACCCCCCGACCGCGAAATTCCTGGACTGGTTCCTGCGCCGCACCAGCCTGGACATGATGGCGCCCGATGCCGACGACCGCCTGCTGGCGGCCATGAAAAAAGGCGGCTGGCCCGTCTGAGGGGCCGCCGCCTTTCGCGTCATTCAGGCCGGATCAGACGGATTCGTCGATCCAGCTTTTCAGCGCGGCCTTGGGGGCGGCGCCCATGCGGTTCGACACGACCTCTCCGCCCTTGAACATGAACAGCGCGGGGATGCCGCGCACGCCCAGGGCCGCGGCCTGTTCGGGGTTCTCGTCCACGTTGATCTTCACGATCTTCACACGGCCCGCATATTCGTCGGACAGCTCCTCCAGCGCGGGGCCGATCTGCTTGCAGGGGCCGCACCATTCGGCCCAGAAATCGACGATCACGGGGGTGTCGGCCTGACGCACCTGGGCGTCGAAGTCGGCGTCGTTCACATGCACGGTGGCCATGGTCGGGCTCCTTTTCGGAAATGGGGGCCGGCAGGACCGGCAGGACGGGATGCCCAACAGCTATGGGCGGGGGGGGCTTTGGTCAAGGGACGGGGGCCAGTTCGGCCATCACCCGGTCCAGAAGCGCGTCGGGCAGGGTCATCAGGCTGCGCGTCGCGGTCCACAGGACCGCCATGCGCAGGGGCCGGTCCGGCCAGATGCCGCGCAGCGCCGCGCGATAGGCCGCCATCTGCCGCAGGATGCCCAGGGGGACGGCCTCGGGGGTCGCGGGCACGTCGGCATTGGTCTTGTAATCGACGGCGGTGATCAGCGCCTCGGTCACGACCAGCCGGTCGATCACCCCGTTCAGCACCCCCAGCCCCGTGACGGGCGCGGTCAGCGCGACCTCGGACAGGACCTGCGCGCCCGGTCCGGGCTGCATCAGCGCCTCCAGCGCCGGGGCGGTCAGGACCGCGCGCGCCTCCTCCAGCAGGTCGTCCAGCTCGGGCGCATCGGGCAGACCGCCCTCGGCCCCGGCCAGGATCGCGCGGGCGATGCGGGGCCAGTCCGGCGCAGGATGGCCCGGCAGATGCTCCAGCAGCAGATGCAGCCGGGTGCCGCGCAGCATGGCCGCGTCGCGGTCGCCCGCGCTGGTGGGGGTCAGGACCTTGGCCCCGCCCAGCCCGCTGGCGGTGACGGGGGCCACGAAATCGGGCGCGGGGGGCGGCATGCGCAGCGCCCAGTCCGGTGCGGCGACCGGCTGCACCACGACGGAAGGGGCGGCCTCGGCCTGGTCGGGCCAGTCCCCCCAGGACAGGCGCAGGCCGGTGCCCAGCCCCTCGACCGGCAGGTCCCCGCGGTCCAGCGCGGCGCGGCCCGCGCCCTCGGCCACCATGGCGTGCCAGCTGTCCAGCCCCTCGCCCGTCTCTCCGGCGGCGGCCACGATCAGCCAGCTTTCGGCCCGCGTCATCGCGACGTAAAGCAGCCGCCGCCGCTCCTCCTCCTGCCGGGTCTGCCACTCGGCCACGGCCATCGCCACCGCGTCGCAGCGCTCGGGCGCCGCGCCGCGCCAGACGGGCATCCCGTCCAGCCGCACCAGGGGCTGGCGGTTGTTCGGCTTGCGCAGCTGCGTCTCGGGCAGGATCACGACGGGGCTTTCCAGGCCCTTGGAGCCATGCACCGTCATCACCCGGATCAGCCCGCCCGCGCCGCCGGGCAGCTGGCGCTTGACCTCGACCTCGTCGCTGGCCAGCCAGACCAGGAAACCGGTCAGGGAGGGCGTCTCGACCTGCTCATAGGCCAGGGCCTGGGACATCAGCTCATCGATGCCGTCCACCGCCTCGGGGCCAAGCCGCGCCAGCAGCGCCGCACGCCCCCCGTGCCGGGTCAGCAGCCGCGCGATCAGGTCATGCGGGCGCAGATAGTCGGCCTGCCCCGCCAGGTCGTTCAGGACCGCCTGCGCCGCGACATGGCGCGATTCGCGCAGCCGCATCCATAGGTATTCCCGCTTGGCGCGCCCCGCCGCCAGCCGATAGAGGTCATCCTCGGACAGCCCGAACAGCGGCGAGCGCAGCGCCGCGGCCAGCGAGAGGTCATCCTCGGGCGTGGCCAGCACCGACAGAACAGCTACGATGTCGCGCACGGCCAGTTCGCCCGCCAGGCGCAGCCGGTCCGCACCCGCCGCCGGCAGGCCCGCGGATTTCAGCGCCGCGATCAGCGCCGCGAACAGCGTGCCACGCCGCTGCACCAGAATCTGGATGTCGCCCGCATGGATCGGGCGCGGCCGACCCGACTTCGCGTCCAGGATGGGCGTGCCCAGCATGGCGCGGATGCGCGCGGCGATCAGCCGGGCCAGCTGCGTGTAGGCGTCGTTCTCGGATGGCGCATCGACGGGCCGGGTCCAATCCTCGGGCTCGGCCTTGTCGGGCTGGGGCAGGGCGGGCCAGATGTCCACGCGCCCCGGCAGCGCGTCGCGGAAGGCGACGTGGCGGGGCGGATCGCCCAGGCCCGCCGCGGCCTCTCCCTGAAAGACCGCATCGACCAGCGCCAGCACCGCCGGCGACGACCGGAAGCTGTGGGCCAGCCCGCGCTGCTGCATCGGCGCCTGTACGGCCTGAAAATCGGCGGCGAAGCGGTCGCGCATCGCCTCGAAGACCGCGATGTCGGCGCCCTGGAAGGAATAGATCGACTGTTTCGGATCGCCCACCACGAACAGGGTGCGCGGCCGGTCATGCGCGCCCGCGCCGCTGGTGAATTCGTCGGTCAGGCGGCGGATCACGCGCCATTGCTCGGGGCTGGTGTCCTGGGCCTCATCGACCAGGATGTGGTCGATGCCGCCATCCAGACGCCACAGCACCCATTGCGCCATGCTGGATTCCTCCAGCAGTTCGGCGGTGCGGCGGATCAGGTCGTCGAAATCCAGCCAGCCCTGTGCGGCCTTGGCGGCCTGCATCCGGGTCGCGAAGGCGTGCCCGAAGCGGTGCAGCGCCAGCGTGCGCTCGGCCGCCGACAGGGCCAGCGCATCCGGGCGGGCCAGCTCCACCCGCTCCATCAGCGCCTCCAGATCCGCCATGAAGGGCGCACAGGCACCCGTCCGCAGGTCCTTGGTCGGCAGGGCGCCGATCTTGGCGCCGAAGGGGACCTTGGCGTCCTTGCCGTAAAGCAGGCAGCCGAACAGCCGCTCCAGATCGGCCATGCCGGGATCGCGCCAGGTCACCTGGGCCAGCGCCTCGGCCAGCTTGGCGTCGGTCGCCTTGCCGGTCCGCAGCACCGGGATCAGGGTATCGGCCAGATCGGCCTCGGCATCGGTGAAGACCCGCGCCAGCAGCGCATCCGCCGTCAGGCCGGGCGGCAGGTCCAGCGCAGCCCAGATCGCGGCTGCGTCCGGCGCATGGGCGTAATCGGGCAGCGACAGCCCGGCCAGGAACCCGTCCAGATCCTCGCCGCCATGCAGGCGGGTCAGGTCGGCGATGGCGGGATGACCCTCCTCGGCCATCTCCTCGACGATCTCGGCGCGCAGCGCGCGGGCGCTGCGGTCGTCCAGCTCCGCGAACCCCATCGGCACGCCCGCCTCCAGCGGAAAGCGGCGCAGGACGGCGGCGCAGAAGCTGTGGATGGTCTGCACCTTGAGGCCGCCCGGCGTCTCGATCGCGCGGGCGAAGAGGCGCCTTGCGGCGGGCAGGTCCGGGTCGCCCCCCTCGCCCAGCTGCGCCAGCTCAAGGCGCAGGTCAGGCTCGGACAGCATCGCCCATCGGCCAAGCCGCGCCAGCAGGCGGTTCTGCATCTCGGTCGCGGCGGCCTTGGTATAGGTCAGGCACAGGATGCGCTCGGGCGGGGTGCCCGCCAGCAGCAGCCGCGCCACCCGGTCGGTCAGCACCCGCGTCTTGCCCGATCCGGCATTGGCTGTCAGCCAAGTGGACCGCAGCGGGTCCGCCGCCGCGATCTGGTTCCGCGTCGCCTCATCCATCGTGATCGCCCACCTTTCGCGGTTCCGCCGCATCGGTCAGCGCCCATTCGCCGTATCGCGCCAGATGGTCGTAATCGCCCGCATAGGCGGACAGCTGCGGCGCGCGCATGGCGGTGAAGCCCGCCTCTCCGGTCAGATAGGCCTGCATCAGGCGCACGAACCCGTCCCAGGTCTCGGCCTCCAGGCCCGGATCATGGGCGCGGGCGAAGGTCCGCCCCTCGCCGCCCAGCTGGATATAGCGGATGCCCGCCACGTCCACCGGACCCAGCGCGTCGAACCCGCCACGCCGCGCCATCGCGGCCTCCAGCATCAGCTGCTTGTCGAAATGGCGGATCATCGCGTCGGTGGGGGGCGTGCCGGACTTGTAGTCATAGACCATCACCTGCCCGTCGCTGAGCAGGTCGATCCGGTCGGGCTTGGCGGTCAGCACCACGTCCATCCCGGCCAGGGCGACGCGGCCATGGTTCTCGACGATGACGGGCCGGCCCTCGGCCAGGCGGGCCAGCTCGTCGGCGACGATCCGGTCGGCGATGCCCGCGATGCGCGCCTGCCAGAAGGCGCGGGCGGCGGGCCAAGGCACGTCCTCGGCCAGCTTACGCGCGGTGACCTTCAGGAACTGCGCCTTGAGCGCCTCGGGCGCCATGTCCGGATCAGGACGGGCCTTCAGCAGGTCCTCGACGATGGCGTGCAGGGTCTGTCCGCGCAGCGCGGCATCGGGCTGGGGCCGCAGCGCGGGCAGGGGGCGCAGGCCCAGCACGCGCTTGGCATAGACCGCATAGGGGTCGCGGATCAGCAGCGACACATCCGTCACCGGCAGATCCTTGAACGGCCGTCCCGGCGGAATCGGAGAGGGGCGCGCGGCGGGCGCGACCTGCGCGGGCGGGCGGGCCACAGCCTCGGCCAAGGCCAGCCAGCGGTTGCCCCGCGCGCGCATCGCGGCCAGGGCCTCGGGGCCGCGCCGCTCGGGCAGGCCGCCCATCAGGTTCAGCATCCGGTTCAGCCAGCGCGACGGAATCGTCTCGGCCTCGGCGTCGCGCCGCGCGCGGGTCAGGATCACCCGGTCCGCGGCGACGGCCTGCTGAAAGTCATGCGCGGCCAGCCCGATCTGGCGTTCCGGCAGCGGCAGGCCCGCCGCCGCGCGCATCTGGCGCGACAGCCACGGGTCGGGAGACAAAGGCTGCGGCCAGCCGCCCTCGTTCAGGCCCGACAGGATGACGGTGCCGTGGCCGTGCAGGCGCGCCTCGCGCGGGCCGTGGATGCGCAGGCAGTGATGCGCCTCGACATCGTCGCGCACCGCCTTGGCCTGAAGCTCGGTCACCAGCAGGGCGCTGAAATCGGCGGGGCCGATATCGGGACCCTCCGCCGCGTGCTCGGACAGGTGGTCCAGCACGGCGCGCGCCATCTGGCCCGCCTTGTCCTGCCACAGCCGCGACTGCTGGGCGTCGCCCTCCGGCCCGGCGGCCAGCGCGCAGGCCAGGTCCAGCATGTCGGCCAGCCGGTCGGGCAGGGGGCGGGGCGCACGGTCGCGCGCGACGGCGGTGATCCGCGCCAGCATCGCGGACAGCCAGCCCGCCCACAGCTTGCGCACCGCGTCGCCCCTGTCGGCCCAATCGGCCAGCGCCGCGGCGTCCGGAAAGGCCGGGCCGTGGCGGCGCAGCTGCAGCTCCAGCTCGCGGGTCTGGCGCAGCATCTCGTTGCGCGGCAGCGCGGTCGATCCGGTCGCGGTCAGCGGATGCTTCAGCAGGATCAGCAGCCGGTCGATGGTCAGGGCCTGGCCGAACAGCGCCGCCACCTGACGCAGGAACAGGCCCGGCGCGGTGAGGGGCAGGGGACGGCCCGCGCTGTCGTCGGGGCGGATGTGCCAGCGGTCCAGCGCCGCCGTGACGCGCCGGATCAGCCCGCTGTCGGCGGCGATGAGGGTGATCTGCTCGCCATCGCGTTCGGCGGCGTCGCGCATGATCAGCGCGATGGTCTCGGCCTCCTGGCCGGGCTGGTCGGCCTCGATCAGGGTCAGCGCGGCCGTGGCCTCGACCAGATCGGGCAAAGCGGGGCCTTCGGCGATCCACTGGTCGGTGACCGGCGCGGGCCGCAGCGCCAAGGACACCAGCCGGTTGCGCGCGACCGACGGAGGCTTGGCCGCGGTCCAGAGCCGCGGCCGCCCTGCAGCCGCGATCAGCGGCGCAAAGCGCGCCTGCGGGTGGTCGTCGGCGCGCTCCAACCCCTCCCAGACAGCGTCCGGCTGATCGAAGTCGAAGCCCGGCAGCACCACGGCCCCGTCGGGCAGCGCCGCGACGGCCTGCATGAACAGCCGCGTCGCGCCGTGCGACCCGGTGGAGCCCGCGACGATGACCGGCCCCTGCGGCAGATCGATCCCCTGCGGCCAGTCGCGGGCGGCGGCCTCGGCCGCGGCGCGCTGGCGGGCGGGGCGGTCGCGGGACGGATCGCCCAGGTGGAACTCGGCCGCGATGCGCAGGAAGGCCAGCGCGTTCTGCCAGTGGCGCGCGTGATCGCCGGCGTCGATCGCCTCCAGGTCCGACAGGCTGCGGCCTTCGGTCTGCATCTCGACCATCAGCTGCGACAGGGACTGCGCCAGCACGGGGATGGAATGGCCCGCCCCCAGATCGGGGCGCAGGGCCAGCATCCGCGCGATCAGCCGCGCCAGCTGCAGCCGCCGCGCCAGGGGCGGCACCGGCGGGTCGGGCATGACCAACGGCCCCGGATCGATCCCGGTGATCGAGCGGATCTGCGGCAGCAGCAGCGGCCCCGCCCGGTCGAAGGCCCGGAACAGCGCGCCGCGCGTAGGCGCCGCGTTCACAAAGACGGTGACGCGGGCCAGGGCCTCGGGCGGCTGATCGGCCATCCGTTCCAGGAGGCCCTGCACGAAGCACTCGGCGAAATCCACGCCGGAGGGCAGGGCATAGAGGCCGCGCATCTCAGCCACGCAGCAGCCCTTCGGCCAGGGGGATGGCCGCGGGATAGCCCACGTCGCACCAGCCGCCTGGATGGACCATGCCATAGGCGCGCCCATCCGCGATCATCAGGTCCCACAGCCGGTTCAGCGAAAAGGCGCGCTCCGGAATCGCGGCCAGCCGGTCGGTCCGGATCATCTGCGCCCCGCCATAGACGTAATCGCCCCGCCGGATCAGGCGGCCGCCATCCAGGTCGAAATCGCCCGTCCCCTGCCGCCCCGTCGCCCGGTCCAGCGGCACCAGCGCCAGCAGCGCGTCCATGCGGTCGTCCCAGGCCGAGACCAGCGCCGCCAGCACGTTCGGCCCGGTCCAGACCACGTCCGGGTTCAGCGTCAGCACCGGACCCGTGCCCAGCAGCGGCAGCGCCTGGCGCAGCCCGCCGCCGGTGTCCAGGATCACCTCCGGTTCCAGGCTGACGGCCACGTCGCGGTGCTGCAGGTGGCGTTCGATCTGGGCGGCCTTGTAATGCGCGTTCACGACCACCGGCCCCACGCCCGCGGCGCGCGCCATGTCCAGCGAGCGGTCCAGCAGGGTGCGGCCCGCGACCGCGATCAGCGGCTTGGGGCGGTCGTCGGTCAGGGGCCGCATCCGCGTGCCCAGGCCCGCGGCAAAGATCATCAGGGGCGGCATCGGGCGATCCTTTCGCGCAAGGCGGCATCGGGGGCGGGCACCTTTGCCAGCATCGCAGCCAGCGGAGCCAGCGCGGGATGGGTCAGGTCGCGCTGAAGGTTGGCCCAGACCCGCGGCATGAAGTCCAGGTAACGCGCCTTGCCGTCGCGGATGGCCAGCCGGGCAAAGACCCCCAGGATGCGCAGCGCCCGCTGCGCCCCGATCAGCGCATAGGCGGCGCGGAACGGCGCCTCCGCCGCGCCGGTCGCGGCCAGATAGCGGGCAATCTGCGCCTGTTCGGTGGCCGGGTCCACGTCGCGCCGGGCGTCCTGCAGGGCGGACACCAGATCATAGGCCGGGTGCGCCGCCACCGCGTCCTGATAGTCCAGCAGGCCCAGGGGGGCGTCGCCGCGCCAGACCAGGTTCTCGGCATGGAAATCGCGCAGGCTGATCGCCGGGGGCAGGTCGGCGCACAGCCGGTCATGCAGGTCCGCGATCAGCGCGGGCAGGCCGGGCAGGTCGGCGTCGGGATAGTATTCGACGAACAGCGCCGCCAGATCGCCCAAGGCAGGCCCGTCCAGCGGCGCCACGAAATCCGGGACGGGCTGGCGGTGCAGGTCGATCAGCAGGTCGGTGATGCGGTCGTGGATCTTCGGGGCCAGGGCCGGGGCGCGTTCCAGCACGCGGGCGACCAGATCGTCGCCCAGATCCTCCAGCAGCAGGAACCCCTGCGCGGCATCCTGCGCCAGCACGGCGGGCGCGCCGAAGCCGCGGCCCCGCAGCCAGTCGGTCATCGCCAGGAAAGGCGCGACCGATCCCGACGGATCGTCCATCAGCACCCCCACGCCGGGCAGCCGGAAGTATCGCCGGGCCGAGGCGTCGCCCGCCAGGGGCACGACCCGCGCCTCGGCCTGTCCCGCCGCCACGACGAAGGCAGCGCGGGCGGCCAGACGGCCCGCATCGGGCAGGTCCAGCGTGATCCGCCGCAGGTCGGGGTCCGCCTCGGGCGCCAGCGTGATGCGCCAGGCGCCGGGCGGCACCGGGTCCAGCCGGTCGGGCCATTCGATCAGGCAGATCGCCTCCTCCATCGCCTCGTCCAGGCCCAGCTCGGACAGCTCGGACGGGTCGGTCAGGCGATAGAGGTCGGCGTGCCAGATCTGCGTGCCAATCGGGTCGTCATAGGTCTGGACCAGGGTGAAGGTCGGGCTGGGCACGTCCTCGGCCCGATCGCCCTGGCGGGCGCGGATGAAGGCGCGGGCGAAGTGCGTCTTTCCCGCCCCCACCGGCCCCTCCAGCAGGATCGTGGCGGGCGGCGCGATCTGCGCGGCCAGCATCCGCGCAAGGGCGGCGGTCAGGGTCTCATCGGCGGTCACGCATGTGCTCATGGCCCGGTTCTAGCGGGTCGGGGCGCCGGGGGGAACCGGTCAAGCAACCGTGGGATGCGGCCGCGCGCGCGCCGCGCTAGGCTGACCGAAACAGGAGGCCCCATGATCCGCACCGCCCTTGCCCTGATGCTGTCGGCCACGCCCGCGCTGGCCACCCAGGAATACATCCTGCCGACGCTGTTCGACGTGGCCCGCGTGGCCCCGGGCGACGTGCTGAACATCCGCGCCGATCCGAACGGCAGCGCGCCCGTCATCGGCACGCTGGCCCCCGACGCCACGGGCATCGAGGTGGTCGAGGAACGCCGGGGCTGGGGCCGGGTCAACACGGGCGAGGGGTCGGGCTGGGTGTCGCTGCGGTTCCTGGACTATCGCACCGATGTCTGGGAGGAGGACGCCCTGCCCGCGGGCTGGCAATGCTTCGGGACCGAACCCTTCTGGACGGTGATCCCGCAGGGCGATCAGCTGGTGACCGCCATGCCCGGTCTGCCGGACGATACGCGCCCGCTGCGCGCGGTGCGGTCCACCGGCGTGTTCCGTGACCCGACCCGCGCCGTGACGGCGCCGGGCATGACCCTGACCAGCACGCCGCAGCTCTGCTCGGACGGCATGTCGGACCGGCTGTTCGGGCTTCAGGCGCTGGTCGTGATCGAGGGCGAGGAAGGCACCACGCTCCTCAGCGGCTGCTGCTCCATCCAACCGGCGGGTCAGCCCTGAAGGCCCAGCACGTCCAGCATGTCGTATTCGCCGGGCCCCTTGTCCTGACCCCAGATCGCCGCGCGGATCGCGCCGCGCGCGAAGATCGCGCGGTCGGTCGCCAGGTGGCGCAGCACGATGCGCTCGCCCTCGGCGGCGAAGATCACGTCGTGCTCGCCCACCACGTCGCCACCCCGGATCGCGGCAAAGCCGATGCTGCCGGGCTGGCGCGCGCCGGTGATCCCCTCGCGCGCGGGCACGCGCAGATCGTCCAGCGATGCGCCGCGCCCCTGCGCCGCGGCTTCGCCCAGCATCAGCGCGGTGCCCGAGGGGGCGTCGACCTTGTGGCGATGGTGGCTCTCGACCACCTCGATGTCCCAATCCTCGCCCAGGGCGGCGGCGACGCGGCGGGTCAGGCCCATCAGCAGGTTGACGCCCAGGCTCATGTTGCCCGCCCGGATGATCGGCGCGTGCCGCGCGGCGGCCTTCAGCGCGGCCAGGTGATGGCCCTCGAACCCCGTGGTGCCGATCACGTGGACGGCGCGGGCTTGCGCGGTCAGTTCGGCAAAGGCCACGGTCGCGTCGGGCGCGGTGAAGTCGATCACCGCCTGCGCCTGCGCGATGGCCGTCACCGCATCGTCGCTGACCGCGACGCCGGCGGGCGCAGCCCCCATGGCGGTGCCGATGTCTTGTCCGATCCAGGGGTGGCCGGGCCGGTCCAGCGCCCCCACCAGCCGCAGGTCGGGATTGTCCAGGATCAGCCGGATCAGCATCTGTCCCATGCGCCCCGAGGCGCCGGTGACCACGACGCCCGGGCGCATCGGTTGGTCGGTGTTCTGAAGATCGCTCATGGTCCACCTCTGCTGGCTTTGGCGCGTGATACAAGGTTGCGGCGCGCCCCGCGACCCCCTACATCGGGGCGCATGGCACAGAACCGCAACTCCCAAGGCCCCAAACAGCGCCAGCTGCGCGTGGGCGAACTGATCCGCCGCACTTTGTCGGACGTGCTTGCGCGCGCCGATGTGCATGACCCGGATCTGAACCGCCACTCGATCACCGTGGCCGAGGTGTCGATGTCCACCGACCTCAAGGTGGCGACGGCCTATGTGCTGCCCCTGGGGGGGCGCGACGCGCCCGAGGCGCTGGCCGCGCTGCGCCGCAACACGCCCGAGCTGCGCCATCTGGTCGCCAAGGCCATGACCCTGAAATTCGCGCCCGAGCTGCGCTTCCAGCTGGACGAGACCTTCGACCGCATGGACGACACCCGCCGCCTGTTCGAGGACGAGCGCGTGCGCCGCGACGTCGAGGCCCAGGAGCGGGATGGCGATGACGCCTGACCTGCCGCGCCTGCTGGCGGTGGCCCTGGGCGCGCTGGTGGCGATGGCCCTGCCCGCCGCCGCCGCCGATTGCCGGCGCATCGACCATGACGGCCAGGGCTATGTCCTCTGCGAGGTCCCGGCCGATCAGGAGCCCGCGCTGCGGCTGTTCCAGGACGGCCCGGACGGCGCGCCGCTGCGCAATTTCGCCAATGTGCGCCGGACGCTCGGACCCGACGAGACGCTGTCCTTTGCCATGAACGCGGGCATGTTCCATGCCGATTACCGGCCCGTGGGCCTTCTGGTCGTGGACGGGGAGGAGCGGTCGCCGATCGTGACCGGGGCCAGCCGCGACAACTTCGGCATGCTGCCCAACGGCGTCTTCTGCACCGGCGGCGAGCGGCCCTTCCAGGTGATCGAATCGCGCGCCTTCGCCGAGACGCGGCCCGATTGCCGGCTGGCCACGCAGTCGGGGCCGATGCTGGTCATCGACGGGGACCTGCATCCGCGATTCCTGCCCGACAGCGACAGCCGCTATATCCGCAACGGCGTGGGCGTCTCACCCGACGGGCGGACGGCGTGGTTCGCGATCTCCAGCCGGCCGGTGACGTTCCACGAGTTCGGGCGGCTGTTCCGCGATGGCCTGGGCGTGCGCGATGCGCTCTATTTCGACGGCTCGATCTCGCGGCTTTATGCGCCGTCGGTGCGGCGGGCGGATTTCGGGCGCAGCATGGGGCCGATCATCGGCCTGGTCGAGCAGGACGGTTGACCCGTGCGGGCCGCGGGTCTATCCCCCGGCCCTTGATTTTCGCAGGAGTGAGCATGGCGCGCAAGAAGGGCCGGGACGTCAACGGCTGGCTGATCGTGGACAAGCCCGCCGGGGTCAATTCGACCGCGGTTGTGGCCAAGGTGCGATGGGCGTTGGACGCAAAGAAGGCGGGCCATGCCGGGACACTGGACCCCGATGCGACCGGCGTGCTGGCCGTCGCCCTGGGCGAGGCGACCAAGACCGTGCCGATCGTGACGGACGCGCTGAAATGCTATGACTTCGTGGTGACCTGGGGGTCCGAGACCACGACCGACGATGCCTCCGGCACGGTGGTGCGCACGGCCGACGCCCGCCCGAGCGAGGATCAGGTCCGCGCCGCCCTGGCCGGGTTCACCGGCGACATCATGCAGGTCCCGCCCGCCTTTTCCGCCGTCAAGGTCGAGGGCGAGCGCGCCTATGACCTGGCGCGCGAGGGGGTCGAGATGGAGCTGGTCGCCCGGCCCCTCTGGGTGGACAGCCTGACGCTGCTGGAGGCGGGCGAGGGCTGGGCGCGGCTGGAGATGGTCTGCGGCAAGGGCGGCTATGTGCGCTCGATCGCGCGGGATCTGGGGCGCGAGCTGGGTTGCCTGGGCCATGTCGCGCATCTGCGCCGCACCTGGTCGGGGCCCTTCGAGGCCGAGCATGGCGTGGCCTTCGACCGCGTGGACCGCGAGGCGCAGGATTGGCTGGACACGCAAGTTCTGCCGCTGGAGACGGGGCTGGCCGATCTGCCGATGCTGCGCGCCACGACCGAGGGCGCCATCCGCATCCGCAACGGCAATCCCGGCCAGGTGACCGGCAGCGCGGAATGGGGCGAGCTGGTCTGGGTCAGCGATGCCGCAGGCCCGGTCTGCATCGGCCGCTATCAGGGCGGGCTGGTGCAGCCCGAGCGGGTGTTCAACCTCTAGGGCGGGCTGGGGGCGCTGCCCCCGTCCCTGCGGGACTCCCCCGGGATATTGTCATGAAGAAGAAGGGCGGCGCGCACCCTG
This sequence comes from Paracoccus sp. ME4, assembly GCF_046736325.1. Taxonomy (GTDB): domain Bacteria; phylum Pseudomonadota; class Alphaproteobacteria; order Rhodobacterales; family Rhodobacteraceae; genus Paracoccus. Next base: position 122,244 of record NZ_CP151276.1, on the reverse strand, counting down.
GAACGGGCCTTCGCCCGCCGCATCGATGCGCGCGATCGCGTCGCGGATGGGCTCCAGCGTGACGTTCATGGTCCAGGCGGTCGCGTGGATCATCAGCTCCGGCGACAGGGCCAGCGCGACATGGCCCGGCCAGAACAGCAGGTCGCCCCGATCGATGCCGTCGGTCGCGGGGAAGGCGTCGCGCTGAAGGTCGCTGTCGCCGGGGCAGGCGATGCCGCAGGCGGTCAGCGCGGCCTGCGCCAGGCCCGAGCAGTCGATGCCGGACCGGCTGTTGCCGCCCCAGAGATAGGGCGTGCCCAAGAGGCTTTCGGCCACCGCGCCGGGATCGGATGCGGGCCGGTCGCCGATATGCTGGACCGGCACCCAGCCCCCGCCCGCCAGCCGCGCGAAGCGACCTTGGACCGCAGCCACGGACAGGCGCGCGCCCATGGTCAGCAGCACGGTCTCGGGGCGCTTCATGTCGGGTTCCGCATAGACATGGGTGGCGGGCGCGGTCACGCGATGGGTGACGGGCGGCAGGTCGCGGGTCAGCGCCGCGGCGGGCAGCCAGCCGCAATAGCCGTCCAGTGCGGCCTGCACGAAGGCCATGTCGCCCCGCGTCTCGATCACGGTCAGGTCGGCGCCGAAGATCACCTGCCGGTCGCGGCGGCCGTCGGGCGCGGTCAGCAGGTCGGCCAGCGGCGCGGCCAGGCGCGCGGGCTCTCCAGCGGTGTAGGCGGGGCGGTCCAGGAGGCCGCGCAGGCTTTCCAGTGCGACGCGGTCGGTGGCGGGGGTCAGGCGGCGGTCCATCAGCGCACCAGGATCTGCGGCAGCGCGGCCAGGATGGCGCGGGCGCCCTGCCCCACGCCGCCCTTGGGCCGGCCCGGCGCGGCCACCGGCTGCCAGCCGTAGATGTCCAGATGCGCATAGCGGCCCGCGCCTTGGGCGAAGCGGCGCAGGAACAGCGCCGCGGTGATGGACCCGGCCATCCCGCCCGCGGGCGCGTTGTCCAGATCGGCGATGCCCGGTTCGATCTGCGGCTCGTAGCCGTCCCAGAAGGGCATGCGCCACAGCGGATCGCCCACCGCCATGCCCGCGTCCTGGATGGCCGTCGCGGTCGCGTCGTCGTCGCAGTAGAGCGGCGGCAGGTCGGGACCGAGCGCCACCCGCGCCGCGCCGGTCAGCGTGGCCAGGGTGATCATCAGGTCCGGCTCCTCCTCGGCGGCATAGGTCATGGCATCGGCCAGGACCAGGCGGCCCTCGGCGTCGGTGTTGTTCACCTCGACCGACAGGCCCTTGCGGCTGGAGAGGATGTCGCCGGGGCGGAAGGCATTGCCCGCGACGCTGTTCTCGACCGCGGGGATCAGCACGCGCAGGCGGAGGCCCGCGGCGTCGCCGCTGCGCGCCAGCATCGACAGGAGGCCGAGGGCGGTCGCCGCGCCCCCCATGTCCTTCTTCATCAGGCCCATCGACGCGCCGGGCTTGAGGTTCAGGCCGCCCGTGTCGAAGCAGACGCCCTTGCCGACGATGGTCAGCATCGGGCCGCTGTCGCCGAGGCGGATGTCGATCAGCCGCGGCTCGATGGCCGAGGCGCGGCCGACCGCGTGGATCAGCGGGAAGTTCTGCTTCAGAAGCTGCGCGCCGCAGATGACCTCGATCCGCGCGCCCAAATCGTTGGCCAGCGCGCGGGCGGCGGCCTCCAGCCGGTCGGGGCCCAGATCGCTGGCCGGGGTGTTGATCAGGTCGCGGGTCAGGAACTCGCCCCCGGCGATGGCGCGCAGGCGGGCGGCATCGACGCCCTCGGGGCAGACCAGCCGCGGTCCCTGCGACGGCGCGCCCTTGTAGCGGGTGAAGCGGTACTGACCCAAAAGCCAGCCCAGGGCCAGCCGGTCGGGGTCCAGCCCGTCGGGCAGGGCGGCCAGCCGCCAGTCGCCCTGGGGCAGGGCATGAGCGCGGGCCAGCGGAAAGCGGTCGCGCGCTGCATCGGTCCGGCTGCCCAGCCCCATCAGCGCGCCGCGCAGCCCGCCCTCGGCATCGGGCAGCAGACAGATCTGACCGGCCTTGCCCGCGAAACCGCAGGCCGCGGGCCAGCCGCCCGCATCGTCGGGCAGAGGATCGCCCGCCCAAACCAGCCAGAGCGGCAATGCGGCATCCGATGCGGGGGCGAAATCCGGTGTCATGGGCAGATCCTTGGCAGTTGGACCGCCAGCCTAAGGACCGCGCCCGGCGGCCGCAACCGGGGCGATGCACGTCGTGCAGAAACCCGCGGGCGGTCAGGCCAGGGCGGTCCGGTCCCAGATCGCGGTCAGCGAGCGGTTGCCGACCCGCATCAGCCGCGCGCGGATCGCGGCCAGCGCGGGCATGTCGCCCCGTTCGGCCGCGCTGCCCAGATCCATCGCCACGCCCGCCAGCGACAGCAGCCCGATCTGCCAGGCCAGGCGCGAGATGCGTTCCGCATGCGCCACCGCCTGCGCCCGGTCGGCCCGGTCCAGCGCCTGATCGACCGCCGCCAGCGCCGTGGCCAGCTGCTCCAGCGCCAGGCCGATCACATGCTGCGCCGCCGTCTCTCCCAGCTCGGCCACGATCTCGGCCACGCGGCGGCTGTCCACGCGAACCGCCTCTGATACGGCCAAAGCCGATATTTGTGCCATCCGCACCTCCGAAGGGATCTGTCCCCGCACCGGGCGACCATGCGGGGCAAGCGGTGAAGAAAGCCTTGAGGGCGGATCAAGAAAAGGCTCGAATTTGTCCTAAACCCGGCCTATCACGCGGGAACGAAAGCGAGGTTCCGATGCACAACCTGTCTCCGCTGCCGCAATACCTGACCAAGCGGTACCACGGCTGGAAGGCGACGTCCTATTCCGAGAACGCCGCCTGGTTCCGCCGCCTGGCCAACGAGGGCCAGCGCCCCCGCGCCATGGTCATCTCGTGCTGCGACAGCCGCGTGCATGTCACCAGCATCTTCGGCGCCGATTCGGGCGAGTTCTTCATCCATCGCAACATCGCGAACCTGGTGCCGGCCTATGCGCCCGACGGGTTGCAGCACGGCACCTCGGCCGCGGTGGAATATGCGGTGACGGCGCTGAAGGTGTCCCATCTGATCGTGGTGGGCCACACCCGCTGCGGCGGCGTGGCGGGATGTCATGCCATGTGTTCGGGCGCCGCCCCCGAGCTGGAGGAGAAGACCAGCTTTGTCGGCCGCTGGATGGACATCCTGCGCCCGGGATACGAGCGGGTGAAGGACCTGGACCCGGCCGATCAGGTGGACGCGCTGGAACGCGAGGCGGTGCTGGTCTCGATCGAGAACCTGCTGACCTTCCCCTTCGTGCGCAGCGCGGTCGAGGCCGGAGAGATGTCGCTGCACGGCCTGCTGCACGACATCAGCGAGGGCACGCTGCTGCAGGCCGAGGATGGCGGCCGCCGGTGGGTGTCGATCTGAGATCGGCCCCCGGCCCGCGCCCTCAGGCGTCGGGCCGCCAGCGGATCACCCGCCACACATAGAGCGCGACGAAGCCCAGCACGATGGCCGTGGAGAGCGGGTCGATCAGGTGGCTGACGGCCTCATAGCCGTTCTCCAGGAGATAGCCTGCGATGGCCAGCCCGCCCGTCCAGATGAAGCTGCCGATGGCGGTGAACAGCAGGAACCGCCCCACCGGCATCTGCGCCAGCCCGGCCGGGACCGAGATCAGCGTGCGGATCGTGGGCAGGAAGCGGCCGAAGAACACCGCCGCCCCGCCGTGACGCGCGAACCAGCCCTCGGCCGAGGTCAGCTCGCTCGGGGTCAGGGTCAGCCAGCGTCCATAGCGGACGACGACGCGGCGCATCCGGGCGGGCCCGTAGGCCAGCCCGATCACGTACCAGAACCAGGCGCCCAGGGTCGATCCGAGCCCGCCCGCCAGGATGGCCAGCCACAGGGGCGTGCCGCCGCGGGCGGCGTTGAACCCCGCCAGCGGCATGATCAGCTCCGACGGGATCGGCGGGAAGACGTTCTCCAGCAGCATGAGGGCGAAGATGGCCCAGGCCCCGCCGTCCTCAAGCAGCCCCGTGATCCAGTCGAACACCCGCTCAGCCCTTCTTCAGGACGCGGTTGCCCAGCAGCTCGGCGATCTGCACCGCGTTCAGCGCCGCGCCCTTGCGCAGGTTGTCGCTGACGCACCACAGGTTCAGGCCGTTCTCGACCGTGCCGTCCTGGCGGATGCGGCTGACATAGGTGGCGTATTCACCCACGCATTCGATCGGCGTGATGTAGCCGCCGGGCTCGCGCTTGTCGACGACCATGACGCCGGGGGCCTCGCGCAGGATGTCGCGGGCCTCGTCCTCGTCCAGGAAGTCCTCGAACTCGACGTTGATCGATTCGGAATGGCCGACGAAGACCGGGACGCGCACGCAGGTCGCGGTGACCTTGATGGACGGGTCCATGATCTTCTTGGTCTCGACCACCATCTTCCATTCCTCCTTGGTCGTGCCGTCTTCCATGAAGACGTCGATCTGGGGGATCACGTTGAAGGCGATCTGCTTCTGGAACTTCTTGGCGGGCTTTTCCTGACCGGGGACGTACATGCCCTTGGTCTGGTCCCACAGCTCGTCCATGCCGTCCTTGCCCGCGCCGCTGACCGACTGATAGGTCGAGACGACGACCCGCTTGATGCGGGCGCGGTCATGCAGCGGCTTCAGCGCCACGACCATCTGCGCGGTCGAGCAGTTGGGGTTGGCGATGATGTTCTTCTTGGCATAGCCGTGGATCGCGTCCGGGTTCACCTCCGGCACGATCAGCGGCACGTCCGCGTCGTAGCGATAGAGCGAGGAGTTGTCGATCACCACGCAGCCCGCGGCCGCGGCCTTGGGGGCGTGGATCTTGGTGGCGTCCGACCCGATGGCGAACAGCGCGATGTCCCATCCGGTCCAGTCGAACTGCTCGATGTCCTTGATCTTCAAAGTCTTGTCGCCAAAGCTGACCTCGGTGCCCTGGCTGCGGCGCGATGCCAGCACGGCGATCTCGTCCACGGGGAACTGGCGTTCGTCCAGGATGTTCAGCATTTCGCGGCCCACATTGCCCGTGGCGCCGGCAACGACGACTTTGTAACCCATTTCGGGGGGACTCCTTTTCCTGCGGTCCGGGGCGTCTAGCGCGAAACCGCGTCCGACGCCAGCATGCGTTGCAGGCCCGCCCCTCGGGACGGCGGGGATGCGGCGGGGCGGTCACAGGCCGCAGGGCCCGGCGGAACCGCCCAATCGCGGGGATGCGCGCCCGACAGGCCGGGCGCGCGGGCGCGTCTCAGAAGCGCAGGCCCAGACCCGCGCCAAGCGTCGCCTGAGAGCCCGCGTCATGGCCGATGCGGCTGTCCAGCGTCACCCAGGCATCGGCCTGATCCGACAGGGCCGTGCTGGCCGACAGGCCCACGCGGACGAAGTTGCGGTCCTGCCCGTCCAGCGTCACCTGCCGGTCGGTGCCCGTCCCGTCGGTCACGCGGATGCGCGAGGGGGCGCCTTCGGCCAGGTCATGGACCAGCGCACCCTGCGCCGACAGCGACACGCTGCGCCCGGCCACGGCCAGGTCGGTGCCGACGCGGCCGCCCAGCTGGACCTCCAGGCTCTCGATGGCCTGACCGGCATAGGTCACCGCGCGGCGGTCGCCCGCCCCTTCGGAGAAGCCGCCGATCCGGGTGCGGCTGTAATCCAGCCCCACGACCGGGCCGTAGGTCACGCCGCCGGCCGTGGCGAAGTCGCGCCCGGCCTGCACCCGCGCGCCCAGGGTATAGGCGTTCGTGGACCAGTCGAAGTCACGCTCGACGATGGTCGCGCCCAGGCCCGAGCGCAGCACGAAGTCGCGCGTGCCCTCCAGGTCGGACTTGCCCCAGCTGACCGCGCCCACGACCCAATTGTCGTTCAGGCTGTAGGCCGCGTCCAGCGACAGCTGCAGCCCGGTCGATTCCAGATCGTCGCCGCTGCGCAGGTCGTCGCCGGTGCGCGCATAGGCCAGATGGCCGCCAAGCGACAGGCCCGGCGCCGCCTGATAGGCCGCCCCCGCCCGCGCCATCAGCGCCGCGCCGCCGTCCCGACCGAAGGTCGCGCTGCTGTCGGGCGTGGCCAAGCCCTGCACCGCGACCGACGGGGTGATCTGCCCGATGGGCGCGTCCGCCCCCAGCCTGTCGCGGGTCGCGCGCAGCGACAGCGCCGCCAGGTCGGCCTGCTGACGCGTGGCCAGGTCGGCGATCTGCGCCGCCGACAGGGCCGCGTCCTGCGACGAGGCGATCAGGTCGGCCCCGGTCTCCTCGATCAGCAGGCGGGTCAGGATGCGGGCATAGTCGCGCATGCGTTGCTCGAACCGCTCGGGGCCCAGGGCGGCCAGCAGGAAGTCCCAGTTGTCCTCGACCGGGTCGTGCCAGGTCGATCCGCCGGGGATCGCCGGATTGTCGGTCTGGGTATAGCCGTCCAAGGCACCCAGATCCCAATTGGTCGCCTCCAGCCACAGGATCGGGATGCCGTAGCCCTCGAACGCGCCCGCGTCCGAACAGCAGCCGGTGTTGATCGGAAAGGCGGGATTGCGGCCCGGATTGCTGCGCAGGTCGATGCCCAGATCGCGCGCGATGTCATGCGCGCGGGTCCACAGCGACAGAAGCGCCGGGTCCTGCAGGTATTCGGTGCCGGCATGGGCATACATGAAGTCGCCGGTGATCAGGCTGTCGATGTTGATCATGCCCGCCATGTCGTCGCGGCGATCGCCCAGCGTCTCGACGTAATGATAGGCCCCCTGCAGGTCGACCTCCTCGGCGCCGAAGGCCACGAATTCCAGCCCCATGTCGGTCTCCAGCCCCGCCATATGGGCCGCCAGCTCGGTCAGCACCCCCGCGCCGGACGCGTTGTCGTCCACGCCCTGCAGGTCGGGGAAGTCGCCCGCGCTGTCGAAATGCGCGCCCACGACCAGGAAGCGGCCATCCGCGCCCGGCATCGACACGACCAGGTTCTGCGACGGGCCGATGGTCGCGCCCGTGCGGCGGTTGACGGCAGTGAAGTCCTGCCGCGTGACGGTGTTGCCGCCGAAGGACAGCCGCCCGCGCATGTATTCCGCCGCGTTGAAGAAGGTCGTGTCGCTCTCCGGCGCGCCGGTGAAGCGGCCCGGATAATCCAGCGCCAGGCTGCGCATCGTGTCATAGCCATAGGCGCCGAAGTCCTGCGCCAGCGCCGGGGTGGCGCAGATCAGCGCCGTTGAGGCCAGGGCGGCCTTGAGGGTGGTCATGGGTTTCTCCCTGTCTGCTTGGTGCCCCGTTCCGGGGAAGCCGACAGGATTGCACAGGATGCAGGCCGCGCAAGGGCCGCCTAGCGGATCAGCGTCAGACGGTGGTCGCGCTGCAACAGATCGGCGACCCAGGCCGCCTCGGCTGCGAAATCATGCGGCACATCGGCGGCCGCGCGCCGTCCGGACAGCGACAGGCTGGCGAAGAAGTCGAAGCCGTAGAGCGTCAGCGCGGCCAGATCGCTGCGCAAGAGCAGGTCGATCATCATCGCCCCCGTAGTGGGCGGCGCGCCCAGCCTGCCCGCCAGCGTCTCGATATCGGCCAGCGGATGCAGGTAGAAGCCGGGGCCGGAGGCACTGTCCCAGTCCAGCCGCTTGCGCTTGGGCGACATCCACAGGATGCGGCCGGGATTCAGCCGCGCCCGGTCCGCATCGGGCAGGCGCGTGGCCAGCGCCAGCCAGTCGGTGCGCGTGCCGTGGCTGGCGGGGCCGGGCATCGGCGCGCGGTTGATGCGGATGACGCGGTCGGCGGCGTCGATCTGCGGCCCGTGGTCCTGCGCCGCCAGCGCGCGGGCGTTGCCGATCAGCGCGACCCGCTGGCCCCCGAGGTCCGACAGCAGCGCCGCCTGCGACACCGACAGCGCGGCCAGCGGCTCCTCGCGGCGCATCAGCCGGGCCGCGGTGAAGGCCAGCCGGTTCACAGAAGCGACCGATAGACGGCGGTGATGGCCTGGGCCTCGCCCGCGATGGCGTGGTTCGCGGCGACATGGGCGCGGGCGGCCTGTCCGGCGGCGGCACGCCCCGCATCGTCGTCCAGCCAGCGTGCCAGGGCGGCGGTCAGGGCGGGCGCGTCGTCCTTGGGGACCAGGCTGCCGGTCTCTCCGTCGCGGATCAGCGCCTCGTAGGCGCCGACGCGGGCGGCGACGGTGGGGACGGCGCAGGCGGCGGCCTCCAGGGGCGTCAGGCCGAACCCCTCCCACCGGGCGGGGGCGGCAAAGAGGTCCAGCGCCTGGTAATGCGCGACGACCTGCTCCCAAGGCAGCTCTCCCAGAAAGCGGATGCGGTTCTCCAGCCCGGCGGCGCGGATGCGCGCCTGGAGGTCTTCGGCAAAGGCGCGATTGTCGGGGGTGATGCGGCCGGTGAAGATGATCTGCGCCCGGGGGCGGGTGGGCAGCAGCTCCAGCCCCGCCTGGACCAGCAGATCGACGCCCTTCTGCGCGCGGATGCGTCCGAAGCAGCCGATCAGCACCGCGTCGGGGTCCAGACCCAAGCGCGCGCGCAGGGCGGCGCGGTCGGGGGCGGGGTGGAAGACGTCCGTATCCACGCCATGCAGGATGACGGTCGCGGGACGCTCCAGATAGCTGGCGGCCTGGGGCGAGGTCGCGATCAGCGCGTCCTGCTGCCGGATCAGCCAACGGGTGAAGCCGGTATGCCTGCGCTGCGCGGCCGAGGTGAACAGCAGCCGGTATTTCCGCCGCAGGATGCGGCGCAGGATCAGTCCCAGGGCCATTTCGGTGTTGCGGCGCGCGTGCCAGACCCGCCAGCGGTCGCGGGGCAGGGTGGCCGCGCGCCACAGCGGAATGTGGGGCACGTCCGCGGGCAGGCCGGGGCCGGTCGCGCGGATGTCGATCATGCGCGCCTGGACCGGGATCAGCCGCACCACCGTCGCCGTGACGCCCGACAGGCGACGTTTCAGGTTCGGTGCGACGATCAGCGGATTAGTCATGGGCAGCGGCCTCGGGGGTCAGGAAATACAGCAGGAACCCGATCGTCAGCGGGATCAGGAAGAACAGCCACAGCATAGCGAAGGCCTGCGCGGGGGGATAGGCCGCCTCGGCCGCGGCATAGACCGGGCGCGAGGCGAATTGCATCACCCCCACGCCGCCGATCGACATCATGTTGAGGAAGGTCATGCCCCTACCCACCAGATGCGGGGGCAGGAAGGACCGCCCATGCGCCATCAGCAGCGGATAGGCCGACCCGAAGAAGCCCAGCACCACCAGCAGCGCCGTGACCGTCGCCAGCGGCAGGGCGGGGGCCAGCCACATGGCCGACAGCGTCACGATCATCACCGCCGAGAAGATCATCGTGGCCCGCCGCGCGCTGCCCGCCAGCCGCGCGGCGGGGCCCACGGCAAAGCTGCCCGCGACCATGGCCAGCCCCATGGCCAGGGTCACCCGCCCGATCTGGGCGGCATCGGCGCCATGCACCTGCTCCAGCCAAGGGGCCGCCCAGAGGCCGCGGATCGCCGCCGTCACGGCATAGTTGACCGCGAACAGCGGCAAGATGAACCAAAGCGCGCGCAGGCGCAGGATCTGCCCGATCGAACCCTGCGGATGCCCCGCCCCCAGCCGCGCCGGATCGCGCACCGCGCCCAGGACCAGCGCCGCCACCATCAGCGTCACCGCCGCCAGCCCCCAGAGCGTCTGGCGCCAGCCCGCGGCCTCGATCACCCAGACCAGCGGCGATGCGCCCAGGATGTTGCCCAGAGAGCCGAAGCCCACCAGCACCCCGGCCAGCATCCCGAAGGCCGCCGGCGGATATTCCCGCGCGAAGATGTAATACGGCCCCATCAGCGCCGGAGAACAGCCGATGCCCAGCGCGGTCATCGCCAGATGCAGGTGCCACGGCGCCTGCGCCAGCGCGAACAGCACCGCCCCCCCGGCACCGCCCAGCGCCATCAGCCAGGCCACCGTCCGGCGCGGCCCGAACCGGTCCAGCGCCGCCCCCACCGGCAGCTGCATCGCCGCGAAGGCGATGAACCACAGCCCCGACGACAGGGCCAGATCGCCGGGCGTCGCGCCCAGCTGATCCTGCAGCGCGGGCGACAGCACGGCCAGAAAAGCCCGATAGAATTGCGACAGCATATAGGCCAGCACCAGGCTGACCAATCCGGCCTTGATCATGGACACATCCCTCCGTTCCCCGGCGCCACGCTGGGCCAAGGCGCGGAAAGCTGCAAGATGTGCAATCAGGTCGGAGGATGCGCCTATTCGGCGGGCGCATCCGCTTCGGGCTGGGCGTCCGGGGTGGCCGGGTCCTGCGGCGCGGCGGGCTCCCGGGTCGCGGCTTCGGGCGTCACGGGCTGCGCGCTGCCGCCCCGCTCCTCCAGCTCGGTGATCAGGACGGCCACGTCGGGGCCCAGCCGGTCGCAGGCATCGGGCTCCGAGAAGGCCGCGAATTCGGGGCGCACATAGTCGCGGTCGAAGGTCACCGCATCGACGCCCAGGACCTTCATCACCGCATCCGTGCTGCCGGTCAGCAGCTGCCATTCGGGGTCGCTGACGTCATAGGCGGGGCATTCCGCCGTCACCAGCCCGGCCCGGGCCAGACGCCGGGCCATCTCCTGCGCCTGATCGCCGTCCAGGCCCGACAGGTCGGGCAGCGGCACCACGAGGCGGTCGCCGGGAACGCCGTCCGGCCCCTGCGCCGCGGCCGGTCCGATCAGGGCCAGCGTGCCCATGGCCGCGACCAGCAGGGGGGCGGCGATCCGGGGGGTCCAAGTCGTCATGGGTCGATCCTTTGCTTCCGCATCAGGCGCGCAGGGTCGGCGCAAGGCGCGGCGGGTGCAAGGCAAACTGTCGTGAGCGCCCCGTGCGGGGTCGGGGCCGCATCGGCGGCGCGGCCAATCTTGACCCCGCGGCAGGGGGGGTCTAACCCGGTCCGGCAGCCCGCGCGCCCTGTCTGCGGGCCTCTGACTGGAGGGATCATGTCCGACGCCTATTCGCTTCTCATCCTGCCCGGAGACGGGATCGGTCCCGAGGTCATGGCCGAGGTGGTCAAGGTGATCGACTGGTTCCGCGCCAACCGCGGCATGGCCTTCGACGTGCGTCACGGGCTGGTCGGCGGGGCGTCCTACGACGCGCATGGCACGCCCCTCACGGATGCCACCATGGCCGAGGCGCAGGCGGTGGACGCGGTCCTGCTGGGCGCGGTGGGCGGCCCGAAATACGACGTGCTGGATTTCAGCGTCAAACCGGAACGCGGCCTTCTGCGCCTGCGCAAGGAGATGGACCTGTTCGCCAACCTGCGCCCGGCGCAGTGCTTCGACGCGCTGGCCAACTTCTCCTCGCTCAAGCGCGAGGTCGTGGCGGGCCTCGACATCCTGATCGTGCGCGAACTGACCTCGGGCGTCTATTTCGGCGAACCGCGCGGCATCCATTCCGACGACAACAACCCCGGCAACGAGGGCGGCCGCGTCGGCATCAACACCCAGCGCTACACCAGCGGAGAGATCCGCCGCGTCGCCCGGTCCGCCTTTGAGCTTGCCCGCGCCCGCGGCAACAAGGTCTGTTCGATGGAAAAGGCCAACGTCATGGAGTCGGGCATCCTGTGGCGCGAGGAGGTCCAGTGGGTGCATGACAACGAATACCCCGACGTGGAGCTGTCGCACATGTATGCCGACAACGGCGCGATGCAGCTGGTGCGCGCGCCGCGTCAGTTCGACGTGATCGTGACGGACAACCTCTTCGGCGACATCCTGTCGGATGCGGCGGCGATGCTGACCGGGTCCCTAGGCATGCTGCCCTCCGCCTCGCTCGGCGCGGCGACGGCCGGCGGCCGGCCCAAGGCGCTCTACGAGCCCGTCCACGGATCGGCCCCCGACATCGCCGGTCAGGGCAAGGCCAACCCCATCGCCTGCATCCTCAGCTTCGCGATGGCGCTGCGCTACTCCTTCGGCGAAGGGGCTGCGGCCGATCAGCTGGAGGCCGCGGTGGAACGCGTGCTGGCCGATGGCGTCCGCACCGCCGACCTGATGGGCCCCGAGGGCGGCACGCCGGTCAGCACCGCGCAGATGGGCGATGCCATCGTCGCCGCGCTGGAGGCCTGATTGGCGCTGACGGGCAATGTCAGGGGCGCGTTGCTGCAATTGGCGGCGATGGGCCTCTATGCGACGCATGACGTGGTGATCAAGTCCCTCGGCGCCACCTATCCGGCGCTGCAGATCCTGTTCTTCGCCTCGCTCCTGTCATTCCCGCTGGTCAGCATCGTGCTGATGCGCGACCCCCATCCCGGCACGCTGCGCCCCGTCAATCCGGGCTGGGTGGCGCTGCGCACCGTCTGCGCGGTCATCGCGGGGGCGGCGGGGTTCTTCGCCTTCTCGACCCTGCCCCTGGCGCAGGTCTATGCGATCCTGTTCACGACGCCGCTGCTGATCACCATCCTGTCGATCCCGCTTCTGGGGGAACGGGTGGGCCGGCACCGGTGGGCGGCGGTGGTGGTGGGCCTGTCGGGGGTGCTGATCGTGCTGCGTCCCGGCGGGCAGGACCTGCAGCTGGGCCATGCGGCGGCGCTGGCGGGTGCGGTGGCCAGCGCGGTCGCCGCGGTCATCATCCGCCGCCTCGGCCGGGCCGAGCGGCCGATGGTGCTGCTGATGTGGCCGATGCTGGGCAACTTCTTCGCGACGGGTGCGTCGCTGTCGATCAGCTATCAGCCCATGGCGCTGGAGCATCTGGCGATGACCGGGATCATCGCGGCCCTGGGCCTGGCGGGCGGGTTCCTGGTGATCCTGGCCTATCGCGCCGGAGAGGCGGCGATCGTGGCGCCGATGCAGTATTCGCAGATCCTCTGGGCCACCGCCTATGGCTGGTTCCTGTTCGGAGAGGGCGTGGACCCCGCGACCCTCCTGGGCGCGGTCGTGATCATCGCATCCGGCATCTACATCGTCTGGCGCGAGAGCCGGGGCGTCAGCGCGAACCGCCCCGCCACCAGCGCGCGCCTGCGCCCCGAGACGGTGACCGCGCCGAAATCCACGATCCTGCAAAGATTGTGGCCGCCGCGCGCCTGAGGGCTTGCATTCGCGCGACGGCCGCGTTAACTGCCCGCCTACGGTCGGAGCGTAGCGCAGCCTGGTAGCGCACCTGCTTCGGGAGCAGGGGGTCGGAGGTTCGAATCCTCTCGCTCCGACCATTTTCCCGATCCCCCATCATCCCGCCGGCCCTGCGCCATCCGCCACAGGCATGTCCGACGGACGGCCGCGCCGCGTCTCAGACGATCGTCCGCGCCTGCGCCCGCGGCCGCTCCATCAGCGAGGCGAGTTGAAGAAGGCCCTCCTCCAGCACCGCCCTGTCCGGCGCGATTCCCAGCGACAGGCGCACGGCCTGCGTCGCGTCGGGGATCACCGCGAAGGCCGAGGCCGGAACGATCGACACGCCCGCACGCTCGGCATGGTCCGCGAAATCCTCGGCCCGCCAGGGGTCGGGCAGGGTCAGCCACAGGTGATGGCCCTCGGGGTCCGCGGCCAGGCGGCACCCCGCAAGGACCCGGGCCGCCAGCGCCTGCCGCGCGCGATTCTCGGACCGGATCGCCGCCGTGACGGTGTCCAGCCGTCCCTCGGCGATCCAGCGGCTGGCCATGGCGGCCAGGACCGGCGGGGCCATCAGCGTGGTCGCGCGCAGCACCGCCGCCAGACGGCCGGCACCGTCCGCATCGGGCGCTGCGACATAGGCCACCCTCAGCGCCGGCGTCACGCATTTCGACAGCGTGGCCAGATGCCATGTCAGCTCCGGCGCCAGGGTCGCCAGGGCCGCGGGCCGGTCGGACCGAAGGGCGCCGTAGGGATCGTCCTCGATCAGGATCACGCCGAAGCGCCGGGCGATGGCCGCGATCCGGATGCGGCGGGCCTCGGACAGGGTCGCGGTCGTCGGATTGTCGATGGAGGGCACCACATACAGCGCCTTCGGGGCCGCCATCCGACACGCGCGCTCGAAATCCTCGGGGATCAGCCCGCCCTCGTCCATGGCGATGGGCTCGATCCCGAGGCCCTGCTGCGCGGCGACCGCCCGGAGGCCGGGATAGGTCAGCCGACCGGCGGCCAGCACGTCCCCGGCCGCAAGCAGCAGCGCGCAGAGCGCGTAGAGCCCCGACTGCGCCCCCGCGGCCAGGACGACCCGTTCGGACCCGACGGCCCCGATCCGTGCCGAGAGCCAGCGCGCCCCGGCCTGGCGGTCCGCCAGCGCGCCAGCGCTCTGCTGATACTGCAGGCAGAGCCCGCCGCGCGGCCCGGACAGCACCGCGTTCATCGTCTGCGCGAACAGGCGGCGAAAGTCGATCGCGGCCGGCTGCGGAGGAATGTTCATGGACAGATCGAGCAGGGGCGCGGGGCCGCCGGGCTCCGGGTCCTCGCGCACGAAGGTCCCCCGCCCGGCCTGCGCGGCGACCAGACCGCGCCGCCGCGCCTCGTTGAAGGCCCGCGTCACCGTCGTCAGGTCCACGTCCAGCGCCTCGGCGATGGCGCGCTGCGCGGGCAGGCGCTCTCCGGGCAGGATGCTGCCGCGCCGGATGTCGGCCTCGAGCGCCTCGACGATGCCCAGATACTTCAGGGGCGCCTCATCGACGGAACGCGGCTTCCACATGTCATGCCCCCAGGATGTCCGGTCTGTCAGGGGTCGAATGCTAGCAATGTATGGCCGCACGGACAAGCGCGGCGTCCTTTTTGTTCTGCCTTTTTCGGATATGACCGAACGATCGTCATTGCAATGTATGGCATCAAGGCCATACATTGCGCGTGATGCAAATGGGCGGGGAAGGCTGATCGGCATGCCGGAAGAACGCAAGGACAAGGCGGCCGTCATGCGCGGCCTGTGCAACCGCTGCCCCAACTGCGGCGAGGGGCGCATCCTGAGGGGCTATCTGGACGTCATCCCGGAATGCCCGACCTGCGGCCTTGCGTTCCGGCGCTATCCGGCGGCGGACGGTCCGGCCTTCTTCACCATGACGATCATGCTGCTGCTGCTGATCCCGCTTCTGGGCTACACCTGGGTCGTGTTCCGGCCCAGCCCGCTGATGCTCCTGCTGATCGTGGGGGCGATCACCGGCGCGCTCACCATGATCCTGCTGCGCGTCATCAAGAGCGCCTTCATCGCCTATCTCTGGGCGCATGACGAACAGGACCGCGGGGCGTGACCCTGCCGTCCGATCATCGGCAGAACCTGGCCGGCGCGGCGTGGATGACCGCCGCGATGGCCGCTTTCGCGGTCGAGGACGCGCTGGTCAAGGCCGTGGCCGAAATCCTGCCCGTCGGTCAGGTCATGATCCTGTTCGGCCTGGGGGGTGCCGCCCTGTTCGCCGTCGTCGCCCTGCAGCGGGGCGAGGCGCTGATGACGCGGGACGTGATGTCGCGCGCCATGCGCATCCGGGTCGTCTTCGAGATCACGGGGCGGCTGTTCTACGTCCTGGCGCTGGCGCTGATCCCGCTCTCGACCGCGACGGTGATCCTGCAGGCGACGCCCCTTGTGGTGGTGGCCTCGGCCGCGATGATCTTCGGCGAACGGGTCGGCTGGCGGCGCTGGACGGCCATCGGGCTGGGCCTGAGCGGGGTGCTGATCATCCTGCGTCCGGGGACCGAGGGGTTCTCGGCCCTGTCGCTCCTGGCGGTGGTCGGCATGCTGGGCTTTGCGGGCCGCGACCTGGCCAGCCGCGCGGCCCCGAAAAGCCTGGGCACGGCGGTTCTGGGCCTCTACGGATTTCTGGCGCTGGCGACGGCGGGGCTACTGTTCTCGCTGTGGCGGCAGGAGGCGTTCCGCGTCCCGGACGCGCGGACCGCGCTGCTTCTGACGGCGACCATCGTCGTGGGGACGGCGGCCTATTCCGGCCTGATGAAGGCGATGCGCACGGGCGCGGTGTCGGCGGTCACGCCATTCCGCTATACAAGGCTGCTGTTCGGGCTGGTGCTGGGCATCGCGATGTTCGGGGAACGGCTGACGCCCGGCACGCTGCTGGGATCGGCGCTGGTCGTCCTGTCGGGTCTGTTCATCCTGTGGCGCGGCCGGAGGGCGGTGGCGGCCTGAGCCGCCGGCCCCTCAGCGCGGGCCGCGCTTGGCCAGGATGCGCTGCAGCGTGCGGCGATGCATGTGCAGGCGGCGGGCGGTCTCGCTGACATTGCGCTCGCACTGCTCATAGACGCGCTGGATATGCTCCCACCGGACGCGGTCGGCGGACATCGGGTTCTCGGGCGGCGGCGGCAGCAGCTCGCCGCTGGAGAGCAGGGCCGAGGTCACGTCATTGGCATCCGCGGGCTTGGCCAGATAGTCGGTCGCGCCCATCTTGACGGCGGCCACGGCGGTCGCGATCGCGCCATAGCCGGTCAGCACGATGATGCGCGCGTCCGCCCGCTTGTCGCGCAGCGCCTCGACCACATCCAGCCCGTTGCCGTCCTCCAGACGCAGGTCCACCACGGCATAGGCCGGGGCGCGCCGCTCGATCATGCGCATGGCGCCGGCGACCGTCAGCGAGGTCTCGGTCTGAAAGCCCCGCTTCTCCATCGCGCGCGCCAGGCGGGTCACGAAGATCTCGTCGTCGTCCACCAGGAGCAGGGAGGCGTCGGGGCCGATCTGTGCGTTCAACTGTTCCATCCGAAGCCCTTTCCCGGGAATGTGTGCAGAAGGTGGGCGATGGCGTCGCGGAATGCAAACCCCATGCGACAAACTGCCTTACGCGGCCGCATCCATGTGGCAGGCGACCGTCTCGGCGATGCGCTCGGGCGCGGTGTCGCGCGAGAAGAACTCGACCGTCCGGTTGCCGGGCATCACCAGATAGGTGTTGGTCATGTGATCGACCAGGTAGAACTCCTTGTCCTCCTCGTCGTTCAGCTTGAAGTAGTTGCGCCAGCCCTTGTTCACGGCGGCGATCTCCTCGTCCGATCCGGTCAGCCCGACCATGCGGTCCGAGAACATGTCGGTATAGTCCGCCAGGACCTCGGGCGTGTCGCGACGCGGATCGACGGTGACGAACACGGTCTGCACGTCGCGCCCCTCCTCGGTCAGCAGGGCCTCGGCCTCGGCGTTGCGGGCGGCGTCCAGCGGGCAGACGTCGGGACAGAAGGTGAAGCCGAAATAGAGCAGCGACGGCTTGTCGAAGACCTCGTCCTGGGTCACGCGGACCCCGTCCTCGCGGGTCAGCACGAAATCGGTGCCGAAGGCGTCCATGCCGCCCGCCACGGCGCTGCCGCCGCATTGCGCGACCGCCACGTCGTCGCGGGTCAGCAGGAACAGCGATCCGCCCACCAGCACGCCGACGGCTGCGGCGGCCCCGATCATCAGGATTTTCCGGTCGGTCATGGCGGGCTCCTCTGGCGTGACGAATGTGCGCATTGATCGCGCATCGACCGCCGGGTATCAAGGTCGGGCAATGTCGCAGCAAGGGCGGTCGATGTCGAAGTCCTCCGGTCCCGCCTCCCCCGTCCATCCCGATCCGTCGCCGGATGCGGCGGGCTTCTCCGCTCCGTTCGAGACGCCGATGGCCGAACCCATCCGCATGCGCACGCTGGTGCTGCTGCGCTGGTTCGCGATCGGCGGGCAGATGGCGGCGGTGATCGTCGCGTGGATGATGGGCATCGGCTTCTGGAAGACGCCGATCGTCCTGCTGATCGCGGCGTCCATCACTATGAACCTGTGGCTGTTCCTGCGCCCGCCCAAACGCACCTCTCCGGGGCGCGCGGTGCGGCAGCTGTCCTTCGACCTGGTCCAGATCTCGACGCTGATGGCGCTGACCGGGGGGATGGCAAACCCCTTCGCGCTCCTGGTGCTGGCGCCGGTGACCATCGCCGCCGCCTCGCTGAACGCGCGGCAGGTGCTGGCCCTGGGGCTGGCCACGGTGGCGCTGATCTCGGTCGCGGCGGTCTTCGGGCTGCCGCTGCGCGACCCGGACGGAGAGATCCTGCGGATGGAGCCGATCCTGGCCGTGGGTCACTGGGTCGCGCTGGTCATCGGGGTGGTGTTCTTCGCGGGCTATGCGCATCGCGTCACGGGCGAGCTGTCGGACACATCCGGGGCGCTTTTCGCGACGCAGATGGCCCTGGCGCGCGAACAGCGGCTGCAGCATCTGGGCGGCGTCGTCGCGGCGGCCGCGCATGAGATGGGCACGCCCCTGGCCACCATCAAGCTGATCGCGGCCGAGCTGGCCGACGAGCTGGAGGACCGGCCCGACCTGCGCGCCGATGCCATCGCCCTGCGCGACAGCGCCGACCGCTGCGCGGCGATCCTGCGCAGCATGGGTCGCGCGGGCAAGGACGACCTGCACATGCGCGCGGCCCCCCTGCGCGCCGTCCTGGAGGACGCGGCCGAGCCCCATGCCGATCGCGGCCCGCAGATCGAGATCCATGCCGAGGGTCCGGTGATCCACCGCGACCCGGCCATCATCCACGCGCTGCGCAACCTGATCCAGAACGCCGTCGACTTTGCCGAAAGCCGCGTCGTGATCGAGACGCAGGTGACGCAGGGCGCTCTGGTCGTCACGGTGCGCGACGACGGGCCGGGCTTTCCGCCGCATCTGCTGTCGCGGATCGGCGACCCCTACCTGTCGCGGCGCGCCGAGGCGCAGCGCGGCAGCTATGAGGGGATGGGCCTGGGCCTCTTCATCGCCAAGACCCTGCTGGAGCGGTCGGGCGCGCGGCTGACCTTCGCCAATGGCGGGCCGGGCGCGGTCGTGTCGGTGCGCTGGCCGCTGGAGCGCATCCGCGCGCAGGACCGGGTCGCGCTGGCGCACAACCCCACCTTCGCCGCGGGCTGAGACGGTCTTAACGGGTTGTTAATAATGAACGCCCTATGATCCGCCGGAACTGAAGAGGGGCATCGCAGATGGACATCCAGGGTGCAGTTTTCGTGGCGGTGGCGATCCTGTGCGGGACCGCCTCGGTGCTGCTGGCGGTCGCGGCGATCCGGCTGTGGGATGCGCGGCGCGGCGGGCGGCGGCGCATCGCGGCACCCGGCCGGGCGCTGGACGGGCAGGTCCAGCCGATGGTGTTCCTGTTCAACGCCGCGCGGCTGGTCGACGCGACCCCGCCCGCGCGCGCGCTTCTGGACCGGATCGGCACGCCCGATGACGACTGGATGCGGCTGATGTGCTGGATCGGGCCGCGCTTTCCCGAGGCGCCCGAACGGCTGGCCCATCTGGACCGCGTCGGACGGGTCGAGATGGTGGGCCAGCAGGGCCATGGCAGCGCCGTGCTGCGCCTGCTGGGCGAGGATCTGGGCCACGGGCTGTGGCGGCTGACGCTGACCGATCCGGGGGCGGAACATGCCGGCATCGTGGTCGATTCGATGTCGCTGCAGGCCATGGAGGAGGAGCTGGAGCTGCTGCGCGGGGCGCTGGACCAGACGCCGATGCTGGTCTGGCGGCTGGATGCCGAGGGTCGGGTGACCTGGGCCAACGCCGCCTATCTGCGCCGGGCCGAGGCGCGGGCCGAAGGGGCGCTCGGCTGGCCGCTGCCGCGCCTGCTGGATGCGCCGCGACCCCGCGTGGGCGCCGAGGGCGCCAGCCGCCGCGCCGCGCTGGAGGATCACGGCATCGTCAGCTGGTACGACTGCCACAGCCACCGGATGGGCGATCAGGTGATGATGTTCGCCCTGCCCGCCGATGCGGCGGTGCGGGCCGAACGCAGCCTTCGCGACTTCGTGCAGACCCTGACCAAGACCTTTGCCGACCTGCCGATCGGGCTGGCGATCTTCGATCAGACGCGCAAGCTGCAGCTGTTCAACCCGGCACTGATCGACCTGACGCATCTGCCCACCGGCTTCCTGACCGCGCGCCCGTCGCTGTTCGACTTCCTGGACCAGCTGCGCGAGCAGCGCATGGTCCCCGAACCCAAGGACTATCGCAGCTGGCGTCAGCACATGGCCAATCTGGAGAGCGCCGCCGCCACCGGCCATCATGTCGAGACCTGGTCGCTGCCCGGCGGGCAGACCTATCGCGTGACCGGCCGCCCCCATCCCGACGGCGCCGTGGCCTTCCTGTTCGAGAACATCACCTCCGAGATGTCCCTGACGCGCAAGTTCCGGGCCGAGCTGCTTCTGGGGGCGCATGTGCTGGACGGGCTGGACGACGCGCTGGCGGTCTTTGCCACGGACGGTCAGCTGGTCCTGTCGAACCAGGCCTATCGCGGGCTGTGGGGCGCGTCCCCGGCCAGCCTGGCCGAGGCGGTCGGCCTGTGGGAGGCCGCATCGCCCCTGGGGCCGGGCTTTGCCGCGCTGCGCGAGGCGCTGGACCAGGGCGACGGCGCGGCGCTCAGCGGCGCGATGGCCGGGCCGCAGGGTCAGCTTCTGGGCTGGACGGTCACGCCGCTGTCGGGCGGGCGGCGGATGCTGCGATTCCGCATGGCGTCGGGTCAGCCGATGACCGCCATCGCGGCCATCGCACAGGCCGAGGTCGTCCCCGCCCTGCGCCCCCTGCCCAACGCGATGGGCGCGGACTGAGCCGCAGGCTCAGTAGTCGCGTTCGTAGAAGACGCCCAGGGAGCTGCCGCCGTTGCCGCCCACCGACCCCCGCGCCCTGAGCGATTCGGTGATGTCCAGGTTCAGGTTGATCGAGGACCGCCCGTTCTCTCCGACCGAGACGTCGGTATAGACGTTCTCGGACAGATAGCGCCCGGCCCGCAGCTCGATGTTGCCCTCGTCGTCGGTGGTCAGGTCCAGGTCGTCCAGGCCCGCGCTGTCGCGCAGGTTGCTGATGATCCCGTCGCCGCCCCGACCCGCCAGCACCGCGATGGCATTGGCCAGCTGCGCCGCCTGAAGCGGGCTGATGCTGTCCAGGCCGCGGCCGAACAGCAGCTGCGACAGCACCTCCTCCTGCGGCAGCTCGGGCGAGGATTCGAAGGTGATCTGCGGGTCGCGCACCTCTCCGTCGATGATGATGCGGGTGGTGATCTCGTCGCGCTCGGTCTCGGCCACCAGACGGATCACCGGGATCAGGCTGCCCTGCAGCTCGACCAGGCCCTCGGTCAGGGTGAAGCGGTTGCCCAGCAGATCCACGCGACCCCGGATCAGCTGCAGGTTGCCGATCGGGATGGCGTTGCGCGCGGTGCCCTGCACGCGGAAGCCGCCGCCCAGTTCCGCGTCCACCCCCCGCCCGCGGATGAAGACGCGGTTCGGCGCGTTGATCTCCAGATCCAGCCGCGGCGGGCGGCCCGGCGTCGCGGGCGGCCCGGCCAGCCCCGCCTCCAGCGCGGCATCGCTCGGATAGGGCTCCAGCCCGGCGCGCGCACGGGTGGCGCGGACCGGCGGGCGCTGGCTGCCGACATGGCTGATGTCGGGAATGGCGCGCGCGCCGCCCAGGCCCGTGGAGGGGATGCGGATCTCGGTCTCGCCCAGGTCGATCCGGCCCGAGATGACCTGACCCGTGGCCCCCGACCCGCTGAAGCGCAGCTGCCCGTCCACCACCGTCTGATAGAGGTTCGGATCGCGCAGCACGACCTGCGCCAGCGCGATCGACAGATCGACCGCCCCGTTCGACAGGTCCACCGGCCCCGACAGCGTCACCCGGCCGCCCGGCGTGACATTGGCCGCGCCGTCGATCTGCAGGCGCCCCGACTGGAACCCCGCGGTGACGTCGATCCCCTCCAGGCGGATGCCCAGACCCGGATCGGCCAGCCGCCCGTCCGTCAGCCGCACCTGGCCCGACAGCGCCTGCAGCGAGGGCGCACCCTGCAGCCGCAGGTCGATGGCCAGCGGCCCCTCCACGCTGCGGGTGCGCAGGGTGGTGTTGGCCAGCGCGGAATCGGCCCGCCCGGTGATCGCCAGATCGGTGGTCGATCCGTCGCGCGCCGCCCGGCCCGCGATACGCAGGTCGGTGTTGCCCGGCGCCGTGGCGCGCAGGTCCAGGGCAAAGTCCGGCCCCTCCTCGCGCAGCGTGCCGGTCACGGCCACCGCGCCCGGAAACTCGCGCAGGACCAGGCCCAGGTCGGACAACCGCGCATCCAGGTTGATCCCGGTCGCCGGAGCGCCGTCGGCGGTCACGGTCAGCTGCGGGTTGGTCACCGACAGGCGCTGCACCGAGATGCCCTGCGCGCCCTGGCTGGCGGCCAGGTCGAACCGCGTCTGGCCCGCCAGGACCGGATCGATGCGCGGCTGCCCCAGGGCCAGCCCCGAGGCGCTGCCGGTGGTCTCGATCCGCCGCGTGGTGCCGTCATCGGTGATCCGCGCCTGCGCCTGCAACGCGCCGCGGATGCCGTTGCCCAGAAAGCGCAGGTCGCCCGCATCCAGCTGAGCCTGCAGGTCGGTCGCGCCTGCGCCGACCTGTCCGGTGGCGCTGGCCTGCAGGCGGGGGTTGGTGATCCGCGCCTCCTGCAGGGTCAGGACGCCGCCCCGTTCGGTGCCGCTGACCGACAGGCGGGTCTCTCCGGCCAGGGCACCGTCCACCTGCGCCTGCCCCAGGGACAGATCGCGCGCGAGGCCCGTCAGGCTCAGGCGGCGGATGCCGTCGCCGGCCTCGGCGAAGCTGCCCTGCGCATCAAGGCTGCCGCGCCAGCCCGGCCCGAAGGGCGCCAGGCTGGCCACCTGCACGTCGCCGGTCAGGTCGGTGACGCCGGGACCATAGGTGCCCTGCACGCGGGCCTGCATCTGGTCGTTGGTCAGGCTTCCCTGGTCGATAGTCACCACGCCGTCGCGTTCGCTGGCGCTCAGCGCCAGCTGCGTCGTGCCGGTCAGCGCGCCGTCGGCGCCGGTCGCGCCCAGGGACAGGTCCTGTCCAGAGCCGGTCACCTCGATCCGGCGGGCGCCGTCCTCCTCGCGCAGGACCGCGTCGGCCTGAAAGCCGCCGCGCCAGTCCGCCCGAATGGAGGACAGGTCCACCACCGCCAGTCGCGCCGTCGCATCCAGCGCACCGGCGGCGAAATTGCCCTGCGCCTCGGCGCTCAGCTGCGGATTCTCCAGCCGGAACTCCTCCAGCTGGAACCCCGCCCGGGTCTGCACCGCATCGGCGCTCAGGCGGGTGCTGCCGCGCAGCGAATTGTCCAGCGCCTCGATTCCGATGCGCAGGTCCTCGGCCATGCCGGTCACCGTCAGGCGGCGCTGGTCGCGCGGGCCGCCCAGCACGGCCTCGGCCTCCAGCGATCCGCCCAGCTCCCCCCCGGCCTCGGCCAGAGACGGCATGGAGATCTGCGCCCGCAGGTCGCTGGTCAGGGTGCTGACCAGACCCTGCGCGGTGGCGGTCAGGCGGTTCGCGTCGATGCGGAAATCCTCGACCTCCAGGCCGCGCTCGTCGCGGCGGGCCTGCAGCATGATGGTCGATCGGCCGTCCAGCAGCTGGTCCAGCTGCGGCTGATCCAGCGCGATGTCGCGGCCTGTCACCTGCGCGTCGATCGCGAATTCGCGGCTGAGCAGCACGTAATAGCCCTGCAGATCCGCATCCGCCGCCCCGGTCAGGGGCCGCCCGGCCAGCTCGGACAGCCGCGCCAGGTCGGTATAGCGCGCGTCCGTATCGACCGACAGCGTGATGCCGCTGCCCAGGCCCGAGACCAGGAAGTTCCCGTCCAGCCCGTAATCCGCCCCGCGCACGCGCAGGTTGGTCACGTCCAGCGCATTGCCGGGGGTGAAGTTGAAGCCGGTGCGCCCCTCGATGCCGGTGCCGATGGCCTGCGCCAGGCCCGGATCGTCCAGCGCCAGGTCGCGCACCGCGAAGTCCAGCGCGCCGATCACCTCGGACAGCGCGCCCTCCTCCAGGAAGATCTGTCCGCGCCCGGCCAGATCGACCGCACCCAGGGCCGCACCGTTCAGGACCAGCGCGCCGATGCCCCCGTCCAGCCGCCAGCCGTCGCTGCGCGCCGCGTCATAGGCGAAGGTCAGGCGACCCGAATCGACCGTGGCGCCCTCGCCCGCGAAGGGCAGGGGGACCGGTACGACCGGCGCGCCTGCATCGCGGCCCAGCATGATCTCCAGCCGGGCCTCGCGCGGGGCGGAGCGGTCGTTGGTCGAGAACGAGCCGGACACGCGCAGCGCATCGGTGGTGATGTCCAGTTCCGGGATCTCCAGCCGCCCGGTCTCGGCCCGCCAGCCGCGGGCGGTGACGTTCGTCTCCTGCCCGAAGAAGGCGCGGTCCTGCGGGCGCAGCAGGGATGCCACGTCGCCGCCCAGCTGAAAGTCGAAGCCCGTGCCCGGCGTGCCGTCGGGGCCGGTCCGGCCGCTGGCGCTGACCCGGCCGGTGATGCGCGGCTGGCCGTTGGTGGCCAGGCGGATGTCGGCGGCAAAGTCGCGGATCTGGCCCTCGCCGCTGATCTGGGCGGTCAGGGCGGGCTTGTCATAGAGGTTGACCAGGTTGGCCAGAAGGCCGTCCGCGGCCTCGTCCAGGCCCAGGTTCAGGCGCAGCACCTGGCTCTCGTTGTTGTAGCCCGCGTCCAGCACGAACTGTCCGCGCGGGCCGTCCAGCCGGTCGATGGTCAGCTGGGCATTGCCTTCGCCGCCCTCCAGGCTGAGGCCGCCGGCGACCGACAGCGCGGCCTCGACCCCGATCACCGGCTCTCCCAGGACCACGCGCCCGGCGCGGATCTGCTCGATGTTCAGCGCGACGGGCAGTTCGGGCAGGGCAAAGACGCGCGCCTCGGTGCGCACGGCGGGCTGTTCGGATTGCGGCAGGCGGGGCAGCAGGATCTCGGCGGCGGACAGCTCGGCGATCTCGATCCGGCGGCGCAGCAGGGCGCTGCGGTTCCACTGGATCGCGCCGTCGCGCAGCGTCAGCCACGCGCCCTGACCGTCCGAGATGCGCATCTCGGTGAAGGTCGCCCGCGAGGAGAGCGCGCCCTGGAACCCCTCGATCACCACCTCGCGGTCGGTGCCCGAGAGGTTGCGTTCCAGAAGCCCGGTCAGAAAGCCGCGGTCGTCGTCCACCGCGGCACTGAGATCGGCGACGGTCTGTGCCAGGACGCCCAGGGGAAACAGGACGGCGAAGGCGATGATCCAGAATCTGCGCATCAGAATGCCTGCCCCAAGCCAAGATACAGTTGCACACCGCTGCCGGTGTCGCCCGAGACCGGCCCCGCCACGTCGAAGCGCAGCGGCCCGATGGGCGTGTCATAGCGCAGGCCCAGCCCCGCGCCCGCATGATCGCCGCTTTCGCCGCCGAACCCGTCCTGGGTCCAGACCTGGCCGTAATCGGCGAAGGCCACCAGGCCGATCTTCTCACGGACCTGGAAGCGCAGCTCGGCCGTGGCGCTGGCGACCGACAGGCCGCCCGTCTTGATCGGGGTGCCGTCGGGGCCGGTGATCTCCTCGACGCCCAGCGACTGATAGGGGTGACCGCGCACCGTGCCGCCCCCGCCCGAGAAGAACAGATAGTTGCGCGGCGTCGTGGCCAGTTCGGCCCCGAAGACCGACCCGGCCCGCGCCCGACCCGCCAGCGTGAAGCGGTCATCCGCCCCGAAGGAGCGGTAGACCCGCCCCTCGCCCAGCGCCCTGAGGCCGGAACTGGTGTCGCCCATGCCCGCGAAGGGCGTGACCTCTCCGCTGAGATAGAAGCCGCGCTTGGCGTTGTTCTGGTCGTCGCGGCGGTCCCAGATCGTCTCGACCGGCAGGGCCAGCACCTTGAAGTCGGTGCGCCCGTTGGCGTCGAAGGCGCGCGAGAACTGGTACTCCAGCTCTCCGTCCACGCTGAGGCGGTCGCTGAACAGATGCGTCAGGCCCAGGCCCAGGGTCGCCAGATCCTCGTCGTAATCCTCCTCGCGCATCTGCGCGATCTCGGCCTCCAGATAAGCGGTGGTGTCGGGGGTGATCGTGGCGGGGCGGTCCAGGCGGATGGTCAGCTCATCGTCGCGGTCGCTGGTCTTGGAGCCGATGTCCTTGACCTGCGCGTCGATGCGCAGCCGTTCGCCGCCGCCCAAGAGGTTGCGGTGCATCCAGTAGGCCGACAGCAGCGCCCCGTCCTCGGTCGAGATCTCGGCCCCCGCGCCGATCCGCCGGGGGGGCTGCTCGACCACCGTCAGATCCACGTCCAGCCGGTCGCCGGGCGACAGCGTCTCGGCCTCCTGCAGGGTGATCGCGGAAAAGACGCCGCTGCGGCGCAGGCGCTGGCGCACGGTCTCCAGCTCCTCGGGGTCGAAGCGCTCGCCCTCGGGGAAACCGGCGATCTTGCGCAGGCGGCGCTCGTTCAGGCGCTGATTGCCGCTGACCGACATGCGCCCGAAGCTGACCTGCGGGCCGGGGTCCAGCGCGATGCGGCTGTCCACGCGGTCGGCATCGTGATCGGCCACGATCTGCTGGTCGGCGACATCGGCCTTGGCATGGCCGAAGGCGCGCCAGCCGTCCACCCCGGCCAGCGCCGCGGCCCGCATCGTGCCGGTGCCCGCGGTCCGGCCCACGGCGTAGTCGTCCGAAATCTCGGTCCCCGGGGCGACCGGGGCGATCTGGGCGCGCGAGAACTGGAAGACCGGGCCGGGCTCGACGCCGACCGCCACGCGGGCCACCTGCGCGGGCGCGTCCAGGGGGGCGATCTCGGCGGCCTCGGTGCCGTCCAGGGTGATGGTGACCACAGCGTCGTAATGGCCCCGGTCATAGAGCAGGCCCAGCACGCGGGCGTAATCGCCCCGCGCGGCGGCCAGCACGTCCTGTCCGGTGGTGCGGTCCTCGCGCAGCGCGCCGGTCAGCAGCAGGGACTGGCGGATGGCGCGGGTCAGGTCCTCGTCCCCGCCCGCGACCCGCACGTCCAGGGCCACCGGCCCGTCCGCCTCGCTGCCGCGCCCGAACAGCCCCGAGAAGGGCGACGAGCTTTGCGCCACGGCCCCCGATGCCGCGAGGGCACCCGACAGCGCCGTTCCGGCCACCAGAAGCGCCTTGAGATATGCCCGCATCAACCCTGCCCCGTTCTTTTTGCTTGCGGCAATTGAAACAGGATCAGCCCGGTTTATCCAGCAATCTTTGGCCGCGCGCGCCTTAACCTTTGCGCGACAGGCGAAACCTAGCCCAGCGCCGTCAGGCAGCCCTGCAGGGCCGCCATGTCGTCGCGGATCAGGAAGACCGGCGTGTTTTCAGGGATGTGGCGCATATGCGCCTCGGCCAGGAAGGCCGGTTCGAACAGTCCCATGCGGTCGGCGATGCTGCGGCCGACGCTGCCCGCCAGGAACAGCCCCTCCAGCGGCATGAAGCGCAGGGACAGCTCGCGGCACAGAAGGCCCACCAGTTCGGCAAACAGGTCATAGGTCGCGGTGGCCGCCGGATCGCCCGCCTCCATGGCGGCGGCGATGGCCTCGCCGCGCAGGGGGGCGGTGCCGGTCATCGCGGCATGCAGGCGCGACAGGCCACGCCCCGCAAAGGTCTCCTCGGTCGAGAAGAAGCCCGCCGCAGCCTCGGCGCCCACGCGGTCCTGAAGGCGGGCCATGATGTTGGCGGGCAGGTGGGTGTGCCCCTCCTCGGCCTCAAGGACGGTGATGGCGCCGCCGGGCAGCACGCGCACCGCGCAGACGTTGAAGCCCGTGCCCAGGCCCACGACCAGGGCCTGGCCGTTGCGCGCGCGACCCTGGGGTGCGGCGCGCAGCGTGGTCAGCTGTTCGCCCGACAGCGCGGGCGTGGAATAGCCCAGCGCCGACAGGTCGTTGATCAGCCGCACATGGTCGGCATCGGTCAGCCGCGCCAGGTGATCCTCGTCGAAGGACCAGTCGCGGTTGGTCAGGCTGGCCCGCCCGCCGCTGACCGGCCCCGCCACGGCGATGCACATGGACGAGATGTTGGGCTGATGCTGCTGGGCCATGAACTCGCGCACCACGTCGTCGAAGCTGGCGAAGTCGTCGCCCTTGAAGCGCGTGACCGTGGCCGCGTCGATCGAGCCGTTGCGCGCGATCGCCAGACGCGCATTCGTGCCGCCCACATCGCCCAGAAGCATCGCCATCCGTTCATCCCCTCAGTTCAGCCGTTCTCCGTCCTTAGGCGAGAAGTAGGACACTTTCGAGAGGTCGAATGCCAGCGGGAACATCGCCCGCGCCCTGACGGCGCTTTCGGCGCGCAGCCGCGCGGTCACCGCCTTGCCGCCCAGCTGCGTCACCGCGAAGGTGTCCGCGCCCGCCGGTTCCACGATGTCGATCATGACCTCGCCGCCCGCGCCCTGGGCGGTGCCGGGCAGATGCGCGTTGCCGGTCGCCTCGTGGATGTCCTCGGGGCGCACGCCCAGGACGATCTCGGCGGGCAGGTCGCGCGAGACGGGGTCGGTGATGACCAGGGGCGCGCCGTCCGCGCGGTCGATCTCGATCCGGGTCCGGCCGCCATCGGCGCGCACGCGGGCCGGGATCAGGTTCATCGCCGGGCTGCCCATGAAATCGGCCACGAACATGTTGGCGGGGCGGTTGTAGATCTCGGCCGGGGTGCCGATCTGCTGGATCACGCCGCCCTTCATCACGACGATCTTGGTGGCCAGCGTCATCGCCTCGATCTGGTCATGGGTGACATAGACGATCGAGGCGTTCAGATCCTGATGCAGCTTCTTGATCTCGGTCCGCATGCTGACGCGCAGCTTCGCGTCCAGGTTGGACAGCGGCTCGTCGAACAGGAACAGCGCGGGGTCGCGGACCAGGGCGCGGCCCATGGCGACGCGCTGGCGCTGGCCGCCCGACAGCTGGCCCGGCTTGCGGTGCAGAAGCTGTTCGATCTGCAGCTGGCGCGCGACCTCGGCCAGCTTTCTCTCCTGCGTGGGCTTGTCCACGCCGCGCACCTGCATGCCGAAGGTGATGTTCTTGGCCACCGACATGGTCGGGTAGAGCGCGTAGGACTGGAACACCATGGCGATGTCGCGGTCCTTGGGGCTGACGCCCGTCACGTCGCGGTCGGCGATGCGGATGGTGCCGCCGGTGATCGGCTCCAGCCCCGCGATGCAGTTCAGCAGCGTCGATTTTCCGCAGCCCGACGGGCCCACCAGCACCAGGAAGTCGCCCGGTTCGATGGCAATGTTGATGTCGTGCAGAATGTGGGTGTCCCCATAGGCCTTCTGCAGGTGGTCGATTTCGAGGATCGGCATGGGATCACCCTTTCACGGAGCCGGCGGTCAGGCCGCGGATGAAGTATTTGCCGGCGACGACATAGACCAGCAGCGTGGGCAGCGCCGCGATGATCGCAGCCGCCATGTCCACGTTGTAGGCCTTCACGCCGGTGGTGGAGTTGACGATGTTGTTCAGCGCGACGGTCACCGGCTGGCTGCCCGCGCCGCTGAAGCTGACGCCGAACAGGAAGTCGTTCCAGATCTGCGTGAACTGCCAGATGACCGAGACGGTGATGATCGGCAGCGAGATCGGCAGGAAGATCGACCAGAAGATGCGGAAGAACCCCGCCCCGTCGACCTTGGCCGCGCGGACCAGCTCCTGCGGGATGGTGACGTAGTAGTTGCGGAAGAACAGCGTGGTGAAGCCCAGGCCATAGATCACGTGGACGAAGATCAGCCCCGGGATGGTCCCCGCCAGCCCCATCAGGCCCAGCATCTGAGCCATTGGCAGCAGGACGACCTGGAAGGGGATGAAGCAGCCGAACAGGATCGCGGCAAAGAACAGGTTCGCGCCGCGGAACCGCCACTGGGCGAAGACATAGCCGTTCAGCGCGCCCACGATGGTCGAGATCAGCACCGCCGGCACCGCCATCAGCACGCTGTTCCAGAAGAAGGGGCGCAGCCCCTCGCACTGGGTGCCGGCGCAGGCGGTGGACCAGGCCTCGGCCCAGGGGGCGAAGGTGATCTCGCGCGGCAGGGCCAGCAGGCTGCCGGTGCGGATCTCCTCGAGGCTCTTCAGCGAGGTCGTCAGCATGACGAACAGCGGCATCAGATAGAACAGGGCGAACAGGATCAGGATCCCGTAAAGGCCCCAGCGCAGCAGGGTGTTACTGGTCACGGCGCGGCCTCAATTCGCTGTAGAGATAGGGAACCACGATGGCGAAGATCACGCCCATCATGATCATGGCGCTGGACGCCGCCTGACCCAGGTCGCCGCGCGAGAAGGCCATGGCGTACATGTAGGTCGCGGGCAGGTCGGTGGCATAGCCGGGGCCGCCGCCGGTCAGCGCGATGACCAGGTCGAAGGCCTTGATGGCCAGGTGCGCCAGCACGATGAAGGCCGACAGGAAGATCGGCGCCATGGTCGGGATGATGATCGCGGAATAGATGCGGTGCGTGGGGATGCCGTCGACCTGGGCCGCGCGGATGATCTCGGTGTCGACCGAGCGCAGGCCCGCCAGGAACAGCGCCATCACGAAGCCCGAGGCCTGCCAGACGGCGGCCAGCACGACGGTGTAGATCGCCATGTCCGGCTGGATCAGCCAGTCGAAGGTGAAACTCTCGAACCCCCAACCGCGGATCGCCTGCTGGATGCCCAGGCCCGGGTTCAGGATCCATTTCCAGGCGGTGCCCGTCACGATCAGCGACAGCGCCATGGGGTACAGGTAGATGGTGCGCAGCACGCCCTCGGCCCGGATCTTCTGGTCCAGGAAGATGGCCAGCATCAGCCCGATCACCATCGAGATCACGATGAACAGGGCACCGAAGATGAACAGGTTGTTCATCGCCACGTCCCAGCGGGGGGCGGCGAACAGGCGCTCGTACTGGGTGATGCCGTCCAGTTCGTAACGCGGCATCAGGCGCGAGCGGGTGAAGCTGATCCAAGCCGTCCAGGCGATGAAGCCGTAGACGAAGACCATGATCGCGGCGAAGGACGGCGCCAAGACCAGCTTGGGCACGTTGCGTTCAAGCCATTCCATTTCGGTAAACCCCCAAAGAAAGACCCCGCGCCCGCCATTCCGGGCGCGGGGTCGTCAGGCCGTCGTCACATCGCGTTGGCGACCGCGTCGGCCAGCTGCTGCACGGCGTCCTCGGACGACATGTCGCTGTTGAAATGCGCGGTCACCACGTCGGTGATCGCACCGGCCGGCGCGCCGCGCAGCGCCATGCCATGGGCATAGCTGGGCAGCAGCGAGCCGTTCTGGGCATCGGCGGTCATGTCCGCGTTCGACTGCTTGGCGCAATCGTCGAACTCGTCCAGGGCGACGTCGGTGCGGGCCGGGATCGAACCCTTGTTCAGGTTGAACGTCTTCTGGAAGTCCGGGCCCATGATCAGGCTGGCCAGAAGGGCCTGGCCCTGCTGCTTGTCCTCGCCCTCAAGCTCGAAGAAGGCGAAGCTGTCGACGTTGTAGAGGAAGCCCTCGCCCGGGGTCGGTGCGCAGACGAAATCGGTGCCCGGCACCTTGCCCGCGGCCAGGAACTCGCCCTTGGCCCAGTCGCCCATGATCTGGAAGGCGGCCTCGTTGTTCATGACCATGGCGGTAGCCAGGTTCCAGTCGCGTCCCGAGAAGTTCGGATCGACGAAGCCGCGGATCGTGCGCATCTGGTCGAAGACCTGCTTCATCGTGTCCGAGGTCAGCGCCTCGGGGTCCAGATCGACCAGCGCCTGCTGATAGAATTCCGGACCGCCCAGGCCCAGCACGACCGTCTCGAAGATGGTTGCGTCCTGCCAGTTCTGGCCGCCATGGGCCAGGGGGGTGATGCCCGCGGCCTGCAGCTTCTCGGCGGCGGCGTTGAACTCGTCCCAGGTGGTCGGCATGGTGATGCCGTTCTCGTCCAGGATCTGCTTGTTGCCCCAGATCCAGTTGACGCGGTGCACGTTCACCGGCGCGGCGCACCACTGGTCCTCGCACTTCATGTGCGCGGCGATCTGCTCGGGCAGCACGTCGGCCCAGCCGTTCTCCTCGGCCACGGTGCCGATGTCGGCCAGGCCGGTCTCCTCGTACCATTCCTGGATCGCCGGGCCCTTCAGCTGCACGGCAGTGGGGGCGTTGCCGGCCAGCACGCGGGCGCGCAGCGCGGTCATCGCGGCATCGCCGCCGCCGCCGGCCACGGGCATGTCGGTCCAGGTGCCGCCCTCGGCCGCGAACTGCTCCTGCAGGACGGCGACGGATTTCGCCTCGCCGCCCGAGGTCCACCAGTGCAGCACCTCGGCGGTGGGTTCGGCCATCGCGGGCGCAGCCAGCATCACGGCGGTGGAAGCCGCCAGCACGGATTTCATGTTCATGGATCCTCCCAGATCGTTCCCGCGCGGATTCGACGATCCGCGTGTGGCCCGATGATGCCCGAGGGGCAGTCATGTCCGCAACGCAGTCCAGCCATGCATCCCGCAGATTTCGCAGCGTTATGTTACAAACTGTTACGAAACCACGCCGGGCGGTGCTAAAGGCGGAACCCGGAGGGACCGCGATGAGCCTGCACCGTCTTCTGCTGGTCGAGGATGACGCCGACATGGCCGCCATGCTGGCCGCCTATCTGCAGCGCCACGGCTTTCACGTGACGCGCGCCGACAGCCGCGCCACCGCCCTGGCCGCGCTGCGCGGGGGGCGGGTGGACCTGATCCTGCTGGACGTGTCCCTGGGCGAGGACGACGGCGTGGCCATCTGCGCCGAGATCCGCGAGGCGCAGGACGTGCCCATCATCATGGTCAGCGCCCTGTCCGCCGACCATCAGCGCATGGCCGGATACGAGGTCGGCGCGGACGACTACATCGCCAAGCCCTTCAACCCGGACCTGGCGCTGGCGCGCATCCGCGCGGTGCTGCGCCGGGCCGGGCGCGCGCCCAGCCTGACCCACCGCAAGCGCGACAGCGTGCTGCGCTTCGGCGGCTGGCGCTATGACGCGCGGCGCGACGAGATCACCGCCCCCGGCGGCTGGCAGGTGTCGCTGTCCTCGCGCGAGACGGCGCTGCTGCGGGTGTTCCTGGCCAACCCCCTGATCCCCCTGACGCGCGAGGAGATCGCCGCGGCGCTGGACGATGACGACGGGGGGGGCGAATCGGGCGGCGGGCGGGCCATCGACATGCTGGTCGGGCGGCTGCGGCAGAAGACCGACCCGGCGCTGATCCGCACCGAACGCGGGCTGGGCTATGTGCTGACCACGGACGTGGCGCGCGATGACGCCTAGCCTGCGGGTCCTGGCCAGCCTGTGGGTGGTTCTGGCGATGCTGGCGGGGGGCGGGTCGGTCTGGCTGTGGATGTCCAGCACCGCCGCCTGGAACGCGCATCTGGACCGCGCCTATAGCGCCGGGCTGGCCCTGGCCGACAGCCTGGAGGCGGGCAGCGCGCTGCCGCCCGGCCTGACGCTCTCGCAGCTGCGCCGTGAACCGGAGCTGCCGCCCGGGTGGCGGCAGACGGTCATCACCCTGACCGGCGGCGGGCGGCCCGACCTGGCGCAGGGGGCGCGGCTGTCGGTGCGCATCCAGTCGCCGGACCTGACCTATCCCGTGGCCGAGGTGCAGTCGGTCGGCGGCGGCAGCCAGGCCGCGGGGCTGGCCTCGGTCACGCGGTCGCTGGCGCGGTTCTGCAGCGATCCGCGCCTGTTCGTTCAGCAGGATACCGGCCCGTGGATGCGCATCGACGGCGCGCCTGTCTGGGGCTGCGGCGCGGCGCCCGCGGACCGGCGGCTCTGGGCGGCGGCGCTGGCGGCCGGGACGACGGCGGTCCTGCTGGGCTGGGTGGCCGAGGTCTCGGGCGCCTTCGCGGCCTTTGCGGCGGCGCTGCGCGACCACCGGGCGCGCAATGCCGCCCTGCCGGTGGGCGGCGCGCTGGAGCTGCGCCAGACCGCCGAGGCGGTGAACGCCTATGTCGCCCAGGACCGCGCCGCGCTGGAGAACCGCGCACTGGTGCTGTCGGGGGTCAGCCACGACCTGGGGACGCCCGCCACCCGCCTGCGCCTGCGCAGCGCCATGATCGAGGACGACGCCCTGCGCGAGCGGCTGGAGCGCGACATCGACGAGATGACGACCATGATCGACGGCGTGCTGACCTATACCCGCGCCGAGATCGGGGCCGAGCCGTTCCGCCGCCTGTCGCTGACATCCCTGGCCGAGGCGGTGGTGGCGGACTATCAGGACGTTGGCCTGCCGGTGACGCTGCGGCAGGCCTCGCCGCCGCCGGCGCGGGCGGGCACGCTGTTCTCGCGCAGCGCCTCGCGGCCCACGGTGGACAGCCACGCGCTGCTGATGCGCGGCCAGCCCACGGCCCTGCGCCGCGCCCTGTCCAACCTGATCGACAATGCGCTGAAATACGGCCGCGAGGCGCAGGTCCTGACCGGGGGCAGCGCGGACGAGGCCTGGATCGGCGTCACCGACCGCGGATCGGTGCTGACTGAAGGCGACCTGGAGCGGCTGACCGGCGCCTTTCAGCGCGGCGAGAATGCGGGCACGGCGGGGGGCGTGGGACTGGGCCTGGCGATCGTCTCGACCATCGCGGCGCAGCACGGGGGACGGCTGGAGTTCCACCGCGCGGCGGAGGGGCTGGAGGCCCGGCTGGTCCTGGCACGCAGCTGGGCCTGAGGGGCGCCGGGGGTGCGACGTTCGGTCGATCCAGGGAACCATGCGCGCGAAACCTGCGTTTTTCCAGGGAATACGCAAGGAAAGGCCCGATCATGACCCGCACAGACCGCATCGTTCGCCTTGGCCTGGCCGGCGCCGTCGCGGCACTGGCCGGACTGCCGGCCATCGCCGCCCCCCGTTCCGACCAGCCCGTCCAGGGGTGGAGCGCGATGGAGGGCACCAGCCCCGCCGCACTGGTCCATGACATCCGCGACCTGCCTCTGTCGGAGGTGGCACTGGACGACCAGCCCTACTGCGCCACGGACACCGAGATTGCCGCGACGCTGAGCCACGATTTCGGCGAGACCCCGGTCGATTCCGACGGCGCCCATGGCACCGAGCTGTGGGGGTCCGACCTCATGGGCACTTGGACGCTGGTCGCGCCGCGCGACGACGCCACCAGCTGCATCATCGCCAGCGGCGTCGGCTTTGACGACCAGCAGGCCGTGCAGGCCTATTACACCGTCGCAGGGCTCTGATCAGCCGACGCGGCGCAGGAACGCGCGCGTGCGGTCGTCCTGCGGATTGCCGAAGATCTGCGCGGGCGGCCCCTGCTCGACGATGCGGCCGCCTTCCATGAAGACCACGCGATCGGCGATCTCGCGGGCGAACTGCATCTCATGCGTCACGATCAGCATGGTCTGATACCCGTCGGCGATGCGCCGGATAAGGTCCAGAACCTCTCCCACCCATTCGGGGTCCAGCGCGCTGGTCGGCTCGTCGAACAGCAGCAGATCGGCATCCAGCGCCATCGCGCGACCGATGCCCACACGCTGCTGCTGTCCACCCGACAAGGCCGCCGGATAGCTGTCGCCGCGATCGGCAAGGCCTATCTGCTGCAGGATATCGTCGGCCCGCGCGCGGGCCTTGGCGCCGGACCAGCCGCGGACCGTGGTCAGGGCCTCGGTGATGTTGGCGCGGGCGGTCCGGTTGGCGAAGAGCGCATAGTTCTGAAAGACGAAACCGGTGTGACGGCGCAGGGCCAGCACCTCGGCCCGGCTGGCACGCGCCGCATCCACGCGCAGGTCGCCCATGCGGATCACGCCCTGATCGGGCCGGTCCAAGAAGTTCAGGCAGCGAAGTAGCGTCGATTTCCCGGTCCCCGACGGGCCGATGATCGCCACCCGCTCTCCGGCCTCCAGGCACAGGTCGATGCCGTCCAGCACCGTGTTCGTGCCGAAGCGCTTGACCAGCCCCGTGATCTCGATCCGACAGCTCATCGCGCCACCGCCTTTCCAAGCCTGCGTTCCAGCCAGCGTTGGCCCACCGACAGGGTTTCGACGATGACCCAGTAGATCACCGCGACCACCAGGAACGCCTCCAGATAGAGGAAGCTGCCGGCGGCCTCCTTCTGGGCGGCGCCCATCATCTCGGTCACGCCCAGGGTGAAGGCCAGCGAGGTGCTTTTGATCATGTCGATGAAGTAGTTCATCAGCGTCGGCGCCGCGGTCCGCGCGGCCTGGGGCAGGATGATGCGGCGCAGCAGCTGGCCTTGGGTCATGCCGATGGACTGCGCGGCCTCCCACTGGCTGCGGTCCACGCCCAGGATGGCGCCGCGGATGCTCTCGGCCATGTAGGCCGAGAAATGCAGCGTCAGGCCGATGATCGCGGCCGTCACCCCGTCGATGCCGGTCATCGCGGGCACCACCTGCGGCAGGCCGAAATAGAACAGGAACAGCTGCACCAGAAGCGGCGTGCCGCGGAAGAAGCTGATGAACACCGCCACGACCCGGTCCAGCACCGGCACGCGGATCACCCGCACGATGGCCAGGATCGCGCCAAGCGCCAGCGCCCCGATCATGGCGATCACCGCCATGAACAGGGTCAGCGGCACATAGCCCAGGATCACGGGGACCAGGTCCCCCATATAGGCGGTATCCAGCGGGCGCATGTTACTGCGACACGGGCTGCGTCACGTCGGCGTCCAGCCATTTCTGGGAGATCTCGGCCAGGGTGCCGTTCTCCTTCAGGGTGGTGATGGCGGCGTCCACGCGGTCGCGCAGCGCCTGTCCGGCCTCGTCGCTGCGGAAGGGCAGGGCGTTCCTGATCTCGGAGAAGGGCTCTCCGGCCAGCTCCAACGGCAGCGGGCTCTGCGCGATGACTTGGGCCGAGGAGACGCGGTCCATCACGAAGGCATCGACGCGGCCCAGGGCGGTGTCCTGCTCGATGTTGCTCTCATAGGTGCGGATGTCGATCTGGTCCGCATTGGGCAGTTCGCGCAGCAGCTGCTCGAAGTTCGAGCCGAGGTTCACCGCGACCGACTTGCCGTCCAAGCTCTCGGGTCCGGTGATGCCGGCGGGGTTGCCCTCGCGCGTCACGATCTGGGCGCCGTCATAGACATAGGGCTGGGTGAAGGCGAAGGCCGCCTCGCGCTCCGGGGTCATGGTGATCTGGTTCGCGATCGTGTCGATGCGGTTCGATTCCAGTGCGCCGACCAGCCCCGAGAAGGACATGGTCACGAACTCGACCTCGTCGCCGGTCTCCTCGGCGATGGCGCGCAGGAAATCGACCTCGAAGCCCTGCAGCTCGTCGGCGCGGGTGAAGGTGAAGGGGAAATAGCCGCCCGACATGCCGACGCGGATCGTCTCGGCTGCGGCGGGCAGGGCGGTGGTCAGAGCAAGGGCGGCGGTCAGGACAAGCGTGC
Source organism: Paracoccus sp. ME4 (assembly GCF_046736325.1). GTDB lineage: Bacteria > Pseudomonadota > Alphaproteobacteria > Rhodobacterales > Rhodobacteraceae > Paracoccus. Next base: position 85,329 of record NZ_CP151276.1, on the reverse strand, counting down.
GCACGGGAAATCTCCTTCGGTTCTTGGACGTTACCTGCGTTCTGGCTACACGATCCGCAAGCGGCCCGATCCAGAAAAGGACAAAGATGCGGCCTCCCGCAGCCCCGCGGAACAAGCCCCGCTGGCGCAACGGCGCGCAGGGAACTTCGTTCCATGCCCGCCGCGAGGCTTGCCAGATGGCCCGGACGGGGTCATCCTTCGCGATGACGTCTTCGTGAGGAGGAGTTCATGGGAAAGCGTGACGACCTGATCGCCAAATACGCCGCCGACATTCGCACCACCCTGTCCGAGGAGCCGGACATGGCCCTTCTGGAGAAGGTCACCATCGGATGCGGCCCGTCGATCTACGACGCCGACGCCGAGACGGTCGCAGCCAGCGACAAGGGAGAGCTGGCGCGCATCCGCGACAATTTCCTGCGTCGCAAGCTGGGCCTGCCCGACGGGCCGGATCTGGACGCCGGGATCGCCGCGGTGATGGACCGCTATGGCCGCGCGAACCGCAGCAAGTACCGGGCGGTGGTCTATTACCTGCTGTGCCGACACTTCCGGCGCGAGGACGCCTATTCCTGACGCGTCGCCGCCTTGATGGCCGCGACATGCGCCGGATCGGCGGCCAGCGCGTCCGCCGTCAGCGCGCGGGCCGCGTCCATCAGCGCGTCGGCGGGCAGGATGCGGTCCACCAGGCCCCAGGCCAGCGCCTCGGCCGAGTCGATCTTGGCGCCCGCCATCAGGATCATGCGCGCCCGCGCCGGTCCCACCAGCGCCGCCAGTCGCGCCGGGTCGCCCGGCTGCGGCAGAAAGCCCAGGCGCATCACCGGATAGAAGAACCGCGCCCCGGGGACGGTCAGGCGGATGTCGCAGGCCAGCGCCATGCCGAAGGCGCCCCCGGCCAGCGTGCCGTTCAGCGCCGCGACGGTCAGGCAGGGCAGATCGGCCAGGGCCTGCGACAGCGCCGCCCATTCCGGCGCGGTGGCCAGGCCCGCGCGGGCCTGATCCAGGTCGGCCCCGGCCGAGAAGACCGTGCCCGTCCCGGTCAGGATCAGCGCGCGCGACCGGGCCCGGCGCGCCTGCGCCACCGCGTCGTGCAGGTCGCGCAGCATCGCCGCGGTCAGGGCGTTGGCCCGGTCGGGGCGGTCGATGGTCAGCAGGGACAGGCCCCCGTCATGCAGGCTGCGGATCACGACTTGTTCCCTTTCCCTTTCGGCGGCACTGTGTCAGGAATCCTCGGTAAATTCAGGTTTGCGAAAGGTATCCGCCATGAACCGCCCCCTTGCAACCTCGGCGCTGGCCCTGATCCTGGGCGCCGGACCGGCCTTGGCCGACGTCACCCCCGCCGAAGTCTGGGACAGCCTGCGTACCAGCTATGAGAAGGCGGGCTATGCCATCGCCATCGGCGCCGAGGAGGCGACGGACGAGCGCATCGCCCTGAGCGACGTCGTCCTGACGGTGGAAGGCGAGGCCGAGGCCCCCGACATGGTCCTGACCATGCCCTCGGTCGTGCTGGAGGCCGTCGGCGACGGCACCGTCCGCTCGGTGGTCGAACAGCCGATGACGATCGAATCCACCGGCACCGCGCCCGACGGCGACGCGCCGATGGGCTTCACCATGACCCTGGACATGCCCGGCAACGAGACGATCACCTCGGGCACGCCCGAGGCGCTGACCCATGACGTCACCATCCCGACGCTGACCATGGACGGCCGCGCCCTGGACGAGCGCAACGAGGTGCCGCTGACCGCCAGCATGACGAACGTCACCGGCCGCCAGACCGTGAACACCGCCGCAGACGGCGCCAGCAACCAGACCTTCGAGGGCCGCGCCGACAGCATGGAGATGCGGATCAGCGCCAGCGGCCCGTCGCTGGCCGCCGAGGAGACCCTCGATGCCGCGCCCGAGACTGCGCCCGACGCCGCGCCCGCCGAGCCCACCGAGGGTGCGTCCGATCAGACCGACCGCTTCGAGGCCGTCGTGACCGTGGCCGACCTGACGATGCAGGGCGACGGCACCAGCCCGGCGGGCCAGGTGAACTTCGGCAGCGCCCCGACCGAGGCGCTGGAGGCCGGGTTCGGCGGCAACGGCCGCTTCGGCATGGGTGCGACCACCATCAGCTTCAGCGCCAGCACGCTGACCGCCGACGGCACCCGCAACGACACCGAGGGCGGCGTCGAGGCCGCGAGCGGCAGCCTGGCCGTGGGCATGTCGGCCGAGGGCCTGTCCTACGAGGGCAGCCTGACCGAGATGCAGACCCGCCTGTCGGGCACGGACCTGCCCTTCCCGATCGCCTATGGCGCGACCGAGAACCGCTTCCGCCTGGCGATGCCGGTCCTGGCCGCGGAGGAGGAGCAGCCCTTCGCGCTGACCTATGTGCTGGACGGGCTGACGCTGGACGACGCGATCTGGCAGGCGCTAGACCCCGAGGCCGCGCTGCCGCGCGATCCGGCCAGCCTGACCATCGACCTGGAGGGCCAGGCGGTGCTGTCGCAGGGCCTGATGGACCCCGAGGCGGCCCAGGCCGCCGCGCCCGGCCCGGACGGCGCCGCGCCCATGCCGATGACCCCGCGCAGCCTGGCCATCAAGGCGCTGTCGCTGGACGCGGTCGGGGCCACGGTCGATCTGAGCGGCGCGCTGACCTTCGGCGAGGACCCGACCCAGCCCGTCGGCACGATCGAGGGGACCTTCGGGGGCGTCAACGGCCTCCTGGACAAGCTGGTCGCGATGGGCGTCGTCCCGGCCGAACAGCTGATGGGCCCGCGCATGATGATGGCCATGTTCGCCCGCCCCGTCGAGGGCGCCGAGGACCAGCTTCAGACCGAGATCGAGTTCCGCGAGGGCGGATCGATCTTCGCCAACGGCCAGCAGATCCAGTGATCCGCGCCCTCTGACCTGCGGACCGGGGCACGCCTCCGGTCCGTTTCTCGATTCCGATGAGGCCCCCATGAGCACCGCCGCCGATCCCGACCGCCTCCAGCGCCTGTCCGAGGCGATGGTCGACGCCGCGCGCCGCGCCGGGGCCGATCAGGCCGACGCCATGGCCATGGACGGCCTCTCGGTCGGCATCGACCATCGCGGCGGCGCGCTGGAACAGGCCGAACGCTCGGAGGGGCTGCAGATCGGGCTGCGCGTACTGGTCGGCGGGCGTCAGGCGGCGGTGTCCTCCTCCGACCACGGCACGGCGGTCATCGCCGAGATGGCGGCGCGCGCCGTGGCCCTGGCCCGTGAGGCGCCGGTGGACGACACCCTGGGTCTGGCCGATCCCGACCAGCTGGCGCAGGTCCGCGACGCGGCCGGGCTGGAGCTGGCCGAGGACGCGCCCGAGCCGGACCCCGCCCATCTGCAGGAGCTGGCCCGCCGGGCCGAGGCCGCCGCCATGTCCGTGCCCGGCATCGCCCAGGTCGAGGCCGCCAATGCCGGCTATTCGCAGCGGCGCATGTGGCTGGCCGCGTCGAACGGGTTTTCCGGCGGCTATGGCCGGACCGGACATGGCATTTCGGTCGTGGCCATCACCGGCGAGGGCCTGAGGATGGAGCGCGACTATGCCGGAGAATCGCGCGTCTTCGCCGCCGACCTGCCCGACCCCGAGGAGATCGGCCTTTTGGCTGCCGAACGCACGCTGGCCCGTGCGGGGGCGCGCAAGCCGCCGACCGGAGCCTTTCCGATCCTTTACGACCGCCGCGTCTCGGCCTCGCTGATCGGGCATCTGCTGTCAGCGGTGAACGGATCGGCGGTGGCGCGGGGCGCCAGCTGGCTGCGCCGCGACCTGGGCCAGCCGGTCCTGCCCCCCGGCATGGACCTGATCGAGGACCCGCTGCGGCCCCGCCACCCCTCCTCGCGGCCCTTCGATGCCGAGGGCCTGCCGACCCGCCGCCGCGCCATCGTGCGCGACGGCGTGCTGCAGGGCTGGACGCTGGACCTGGCGACGGCGCGCAAGCTGGGCATGGACAGCACCGGCTCGGCCGCGCGCGGGCTGGCCTCCAGCCCCGGGCCCAGCCACAGCAACGTGGTGCTGACCCCCGGCGCGGCCAGCCGGGACGACCTGATCGCGCGGATGGGGCGCGGGCTGATCGTGACCTCCATGCTGGGCGCGTCGGTGAACGGCACCACGGGCGATTATTCGCGCGGCGCGGCGGGCTTCTGGGTCGAGAACGGCCGGATCGCCTGGCCGGTCAACGAATGCACCATCGCGGGCAACCTGCGCGAGATGCTGATGACGCTGGAGGCCGCCGACGACGCGCTGCCCTGGCGCGCGACCGAGGTGCCCAGCCTGCTGGTCCAAGGCATGACCGTTGCCGGGGGCTGAGGACGATCTGGCGCTGCTGCTGGCGGCGGCCGAGGAGGCCGGGCGCATCGCCCTGCGGCTCTGGCGGCGCGACCCGCAGGCCTGGGACAAGGGCGGCGGCGCCGGGCCGGTGACCGAGGCCGATCTGGCCGTCAACGACGCGCTGCAGGCGATGCTGATGGCCGTGCGCCCCGATTACGGCTGGCTGTCCGAGGAATCCGAGGCCGATCCGGCCCGTCTGGACGCGTCGCGCTGCTTCATCATCGACCCGATCGACGGCACCCGCGCCTTCATCGACGGGCAGGAGGGGTTCTCCCATTCGCTGGCCGTGGCCCAGGGCGACCGCATCATCGCGGCGGTGGTGCACCTGCCGGTCACCGGCCTGACCTACGCCGCCCATGCCGACGGTTCGGCCACGCTGAACGGCGCGCCCATCGCGCCGACCGACAGCGGAATCGAGGACGCGCGCGTGCTGACCTATCGCGCGGTGGCCGATGCGCCCGACTGGCGTGCGGGCATGCCGCCTTTCCGGCGCGAGTTCCGCTCATCCTTGGCCTGGCGGCTGTGCCTTGCGGCCGAGGGGCGCTTCGACGCGGCGCTGTCGCTGCGGGCGGCCTGGGAATGGGACATCGCGGCGGGCGCGCTGATCGCGGAGCGGGCCGGGGCGCGGGTCACCGACCGGCGCGGCCAGCCGATGCGCTTCAACAGCCCGCGCGCGCAGGTGGACGGGCTGATCGTCGCAGGGCCGCGCCTGCACGCGGCCCTGCGGGGGGCGCTGCGCTAGAACAGCGGCGGCAGGTCGAACGCCTCGTCCGCGGCGGGGCGGGTGGTCGCGATGGTCGTGCCGGGACCGGAGAGGGTCGCGATCTGCTGGGCCAGGATCGCGATGGCCTGGCTGGCCGCCGCCGCCGTGCTGGCCGGACCCTGGGTCGCCATCGGCACGCGGATGTCGAAGCTGCGCGCATGGTTCGCGCCACCCCCCGACAGCCCGTCATCCGAGACGAAATACCGCCCCGACAGGCGATAGCTGTTGTCGGCCTGGGCCAGCGCGCGTTCGACCCGCACCTCCAGCACGCGGGCCGGGGGTTGGGCCAGGGGCCAGGGCTCGCTGATCACGGTCGCGCCGGACACGTCGCTGATCGCGCGGGCCAGCGTCGTGGTGAAGGCGCGCCCCGGATTGTCCGCCCAGAGATTGTCGGGGGTCGAGCGCACGGCCCCGTCCTCGGTCTGGAACGCGACCTCCTGATCGGAGGCGTATTCCGGCAGGGACACGTCCTTCAGTTCGGCCGTGCCGAGGCGGTTCGGGACCTGCACGCCCGCCACCGGCGGGTCGATCAGGTATCGCCCGGTCTTTTCCGGGTTCGAGCAGGCGCCCAGCAGGGCGGCCCCCGACAGGGCGATCACGGCAAGGGGCAGGCGGCGATGGGGCAGCGTCATGTCTATCGTCCCAGGATGAAGGCGCGGGGGTTGCGTTCGATCAGCCGGGCGACCGAGCCGATCGATTGGGTGGCACGGCGCAGCTCGCGCAGCGCGCCGATCAGTTCGTTGTTGAAGGCCGAGCGGTCGCCATAGCTGGCGAACAGCGTGTCGGCCCGCGCCGCCGTCACCTGCAGCCGCTGGATCAGGTCGGGCAGCTGCTGGACCGACACGGCGATCTGGTCGGCGGCGGTGCTGGCGCTGTCCAGGGCGTTGTTCAGGCTGCCCACGGCATTGCCGTCGCGCAGGTCGTCCAGCAGGCCCGTGGCCGATTCCAGCACGTTGGACAGGTTGCGCGGCAGCTGCTCGGCATCCTCGCTGCCCAGCATGGCGCGCAGGTCGGCCAGGATCCCTTCGGCCTGGGCGCTGATCTCGGCAAAGCCGAACTCCTCCACCGCGGCCGCGGCGGCGTCGATCTGATCGACCATCGCCGGCACGTCGGTCGCCGCCTCCGAGACGGCAGTGAAGGCGGCCGAGGCCTCGTCCAGCATGCGGGCAAGGGTCTGGCCGCTCTCGGCCTGACGCAGGTCGCCAGTGATCGCGGTGATGTCGGACAGCGCGCTGCCGCCATCCTCCAGCGCCTGGCGCAGCGCGCCGGGAATGGCGCGGGTGTCCTGCGAGGTGGCCAGCGCGGTGATGCTGTCCAGCGTGTCGCGGGCCGAGTTCAGCACCTCCTCGATGGGCAGGGCGCCGATGCGGTTCACAAGGCCTTGGGCGCTGGCGGTGAAATCCTCCAGATCGCCCTCGACCGAGGGGATCAGCGGGTTCGGCTCGGCCTCGGCGTCGATGGCGGCGGGCGCCGCATCGGGCAGCGTGACCAGCTCGACCATCAGGGTCGTGCCCAGAAAGCCCGTGCTGGCGACGCGGGCGCGCAGTCCGGCGGCGACCTCCTCGGTCAGCAGTGCCAGCGCATCGTCGGCGTCCGACCCCTCGGGCAGGCCGAGGCGGCGGGGCGACAGCAGCATGGTGACCAGCTGGCGGGGCTGGGTGTTGCCCTCGGCATCCTCGGTCAGGCTGACGGCCAGGTCGGTGACGCGGCCCACGCGCAGGCCCTGGTACTGGACGTCCGCGCCCTGTTCCAGCCCCTCCAGGCTGTCGTCGATCAGCATGCCGACGCGCAGCAGGCGGGTGTCGTCATCCTCGAAGCGCGAGGTGCGGGCGGTGCCCTCGTCCGGCTGGACGGTGAAGCGGGCGCCCGGCTCGACCGGATCGCCGCCGCTGACGAAGGTCTCGAAGGCCACGCCGCCCTGCAGCAGCGAGGAGAGCGAATTGACGTTCAGCGCCACGCCCTGCGCCCCGAGCGAGACCGAGAAGCCCGACGTGTCCCAGAAGACGGTGGCGCTGGTCAGGCGGGCGTCATGGGGCGCCTCGACGAAGGCGTCGACGACCACGCGGTCGGTCTCGGGGTCCAGGCGGATGTTCTCCAGCCGGCCGACCTGCACGCCGCGGAACAGGACCGGCGCGCCCTCGGACAGCCCGTCCGCGGTGTCCATCGCCAGCGTCACCCAGGTGCCGGGCTGGTCGGCCCGCACCAGGGGCGGGCGGTCGAGGCCCACGAAGCGCTGCGCCTCGGCCCCGGTCTGGGCGTCCCAGTAGCCCTCGATGAAGGCGCCGCTGAGGACCGTGTCCAAGCGCGTGACGCCCTGGGCACTGACCTGCGGCCGCACGATCCAGAACGAGGCGTCGGCGTCGATGTACTGCGCCACGTCGGTGTCGACCCGCACCGAGACGACCACCCGGGCCAGGTCATCGGTGAACTTGACCCCCTCGACCCGGCCCACGGTGATCTCGCGAAAGCGCAGGCTGGTCTCTCCGGGGGTGATGCCGGTGGCGTCGGCGAACTCGATCTCGATCACGCTGCCCCGGTCGCGGAAGGCGTTCCACGCGATGCCGAGCGTCACGATCAGCGCCACGATCGGCACGATCCAGATGACGTTGATGCCGGCCTGGGCCGCGCGGGCAGCCGTCTTGCGCACCGGGCTGGCCGGTGTCAGGGGCGGGGGCGTGTCGGTCATGGGGTCGAAATCCTCGGGCGCGGGCAACAATGGTCGGTGTCGGGCGGATCAGTCCCGGCGGGTCCGCAGGGGAAGGCCGCGCCAGATCAGTCGTGCGTCAAAGCTTTGCGCAGAAAGCATGGTGAAGGCAACAGAGAGCGCGAAGGACACCGCCGCAGGCCCCGGATGGACCGAGGCCACGAAGCCCAGCTGCACCAGCGCCGACAGGATCGCCACCACGAAGACGTCGATCATCGACCAGCGGCCGATGAATTCGACGATCTCGTAGACCTTCAGCCGGGTATGGGCCTGATCCACGTTGGCGGGGCGCCCGGCCACGACCGCCAGCCAGGCGATGGCCAGGAACTTGCCGATGGGCACGATGACCGAGGCGACGAAGACGATGATCGCGATGTCGTAATTGCCGTAATGGATCAGCTCGACCACGCCGCCCAGGATGGTGGCCTCGGAATTGCCGGCCAGACCGGCAAAGGTCTGGGTGCTCATCATCGGGAAGAGGTTGGCGGGGATGTAGGCGATCAGACCGGCGAACCACCAGGCCCAGACCTTCTGCAGGCCCTGCCGGTTCGGTGGGACCAGATGCGCGCCGCAGCGGCCGCAGCGCGCCTGCTCCTGCGGCCAGACGCGGCCGCAGCGGTGGCAGCCCGACAGGCCCGCACGATGCGCGGTCAGGACGGGTCCGGCAGGCTGTTCGGCGGGCGCGCTCATGCGTCACCGGCGGCGGGACGGGGCATCGCGGTGGGCAGGCCCGCATCCTCGATCGCGTCCCAGATGGAGGTCTGGCACATGAAGGCCCGGCTGGCGAGGTTCACCACGATCAGCGCCGAGAAGGCCCAGAAGGCCGGGCCCAGATGCACCGTGGCCAGACCCGCGACCTTGACCAGCGCGACCGCCGTGCCGATCACGAAGATCTCGGCCATGGACCAGGGGCGCAGCAGTTCGGACCAGCGGAAGGCCCGCGCGGCATGCCGGTGCGGCGGCCGCCCCTGCGCCAGCGGGATCAGCGTATAGAGGAGCAGGAAGGACCGCAGGATGGGCAGGCCGATGATCATGGCCAGCACGGCCAGCACCAGCGGCAGCAACACCCCGTCGGCAAAGGCCAGCGCCACGTCGAAGAGCGAGCTGGCATTGCCGAAGCCCATCGTCGAGACCTCGAGGAACGGAAAAAACACCGCCCCCACCAGCAGCACCATCGAGGTGAAGGCCAGCGCGATCAGCTGCGCGAAGGCCCCCTCGCGCGGTTTCGCCAGGACCGTGCCGCAACGGATGCAGGCGGCGGTCTCACCGGCGGCAAGCTCCTCCTCAAGGTGCAGGGCGTCGCAGTTCGGGCAGGCGATCAGCCCGCGTCCCGTCGCCATGTCGAAACTGTTTCCGTTGTCCATTCCGCGAAGATAGAGCAGCCCCGCCCCGGCGCAAGCACCCGCCGCGGGACGCACGCGGATTTGCGCGGGCTTGCGGCGCTAATGCCGCGAGCCCGCGCGCGCGGCCGAGGTCAGGACCACCTGCCGGGGGTTGTTCGCGTTCGAGCCGCCGCCATGGCCCAGCTTGAACAGCAGCGCCAGCCGATAGCAGCCGTCCAGCGTCTCGGTGACGACATCGCCCTCCAGCTGCATCGAGAAGGCCTCGATCAGCTGGCTGCCCAGGCCAGTGCCGCCCGCCTCGGCATCGTCGCCGGTCGAGTTCACGACCTCGAGGAGGCCCTGACCCGGCGCGGGCGAGGACAGCGAGACGCGCACCCAGGGCTCGTCCCCGGCGGCGTATTTCACGGCGTTGGTGAAGGCCTCGGTCGTCAGCAGGGTCAGCGGCACGGCCTGGTCGGGCAGCATCGACAGGGGCTGGATGTCGCTCTCCACCCGCAGCTGACGTCCCGCCCCGGCGGAGGCTGCCGAGAGCTGTGTGATGATGTCGGCGATCAGCCGGTCGGCATTCACCTGATCCAGCTGTTCGGCCTGATAGAGGTTGCGATAGATCGTGGCCAGCGCCGCGACCCGGTCCTGAACGGAACGCAGGACGCGCTTGGCGTCCCGGTCGTCGATCAGGCGGCTCTGCATGTTGATGATCGAGGCGATCAGCTGAAGGTTGTTCTTGACCCGATGGTGCACCTCCTTGAGGAGGACGGTCTTTTCCGCGACCGCCTGTTCCATCGCCTCCTCGTCGCGGATCAGGATGCGGGCCATGTTGTGGAAGGTCTGGCTGACATCGGCGATCTCGGTCGGGGCATCGGCCAGGACCGGGGGCGGGCTGTCGCGGTTGCCGATGGCAAAGCGCCGCATCTGTCCGCGCAGCACCGTGATGTGGCGCAGGACCAGCCGGAAGACCGCGAAATAGGCCACCGACAGCGACACCACCCACAGCGCGACGGGCAGCATCACCGCGCCCCATCGCGACAGCTGGAACAGGCCCACGCCCGCGATGCTGGGGCTCCAGCTTCCCAGGGCATAGACCAGGCCGGGCACGACGGGGACCACGGTGAAGACGCGGTTCTCTCCGTTGTTGGCCTGGGCGCGGAAGGTCGCCTCGCCCTGACCGGGCAGGCTGACCAGCGGCACGTCGCGGGGCAGGAGCAGCGTCGGCTGATCCTCATCGCCGATATCGGCGATGAGGACCTGGCCGGAATTGTTGAACGTCAGGATGCGCGCGCCTTCGGTGCCGAAATCCATCGCATGGGTGGAGCGCAGCAGCTCCTGCGTCAGCGACAGCGCGGTCAGGCCCAGGAAGGCATCGTCGCGATAGAGCGGCTGCAGCACGACGATGATCGGCTCGGCGCTCAGCGGGCCGCGCTGCAGGGCGGTGACGGCGGTGCTCGGGCTGCGCATGAAGTCGCGCACCGTCGGATCGTCGGACAGGTCCAGCGCCGGGTCGTCCGGCCCGGCCGAGGTGCAGGTCGCCTGCCCGTCGACCGGGATGAAGGCCGCATGGCGATAGGTGCCGCTGCGCTGCACGAAATTGCGCAGCAGTTCGGAACAGAGCTGCGGCTGGCCCTGGCTCTCCAGGATGGCGGGACCCAAGGCATCGGCCGATCCGAGCGCGCTTTGCAGCAGGGCCCGTTCGCCCGCGGCCGCCGAGGCGGTGCGGCCCAGAAGCGCGATCTCGGCGCTGCGCTCGGCCTCGCGCGAGAGGTGCAGGTTCTGCACCAGCGAGATCAGCCCGATGGGCAGGATCGCGATGGAGAGAAGCGCCCCAAGCCGAAACCCGAGGCGCCGCGTGAATTCCATCCGATGGCTGATCCGTCTCAACACACGTTCGGCCTCAGCGGGAGCTGTAGTTGTTCTGCGCCATCACCGCGAGGGTCGCCTGATCGGTCATGCTCAGCTCCTCGCCCTGTTCCAAGTGCAGCAGTTCGGCCAGCTTGCGGCGACCGCGATTGGCCCGCGACTTGACCGTGCCGACGGCGACCTTGGTCATGTCGGCGGCCTCCTCGTAGGAGAAGCCCGAGGCACCGACCAGGATCAGCGCCTCGCGCTGTTCGTCGGGAAGCTTCTCGAAGGCGGCACGGAAGTCGCGCAGCGCCAGGCGGCCGTCATGGTCGGGGCGGGTCGACTGACGCGCGGCGTGGATGCCGTCGCTGTCGCTGACCTCGCGCTTGGTCTTGCGGCGGGACGAGTAGAAGGTGTTGCGCAGGATGGTGAACAGCCAGGCGCGCAGGTTCGTGCCGGCCTGGAACTTGTCCATGTTGGTCCAGGCCTTGACGATGGTGTCCTGCACCAGATCGTCGGCGGCCGCGCCTTCACGGGTCAGCGACAGCGCGAAGGCCCGCAGTGCCGGCAGGTGGTCGACCAGCTGGTCACGCGGATGAACCGATGGGGATTGCGTCATGAGGTCTGATCACCAGGGCGTTGTCGGGAAACGGCGGTATTCCGGAGAAGGGTCATCCCTGTTCCTTGAGCTGCTTCAGCAGATCGAGGAAGCGGTCCGGAATCTGGTCGGTGGTATCCTGTTCGTAGACCCGTTTGAGGTTCTCATCGATCTGTTTTTCCACTGCCGCTCTCCGACGGTCGTCTCGCTTTGGTGTCATATTGGTGTCAGTCCCGACAAACTTGTGCGCACAGCATGCAACCGATAGGGGGTTCTGATGGTTCCCTGCAATACGCGATTTATGAGGACTGTGTAATGACTGTTGCCGATCTGGCCCAAAACATCGGGCGCGAGCTTCCGTATCTGCGTCGCTACGCCCGCGCCCTGACCGGCAGCCAACGTGCCGGCGACAATTACGCGGCCGCCACGCTGGAGGCGATCCTGACCGATCGCAGCGTTCTGGACGGTGAGGACGACCTGCGCATCGCGCTGTTCAAGACCTTCCACGTGATCTGGCAGAGCTCGGGTCAGCCGGTCGAGGATGCCGACATGACCACCCGCGAGCGCAAGGCCCAGTCCCATCTGCGTGGCCTGACGCCCAATTCGCGCGAGGCGCTCTTGCTGCGAACCATAGAGGAGCTGCGCAGCGACCAGATCGCCCGCGTCATGCAGATCGAGACGGCCGAGGCCGACGAGCTGGTCCAGATCGCCCTGAACGAGATGGGCCAGGCCCTGCGCGGCAAGGTCATGGTCATCGAGGACGAGATGATCATCGCGATGGACCTGAAGGGCATCGTGCAGGCCATGGGCCATGACGTCACCGGCGTCGCGCGCACCCATACCGCCGCGATCGAGCTGGCGGGCAAGCACCGTCCCGACCTGATCCTGGCCGACATCCAGCTGGCCGACGGATCGTCGGGCGTGGACGCGGTGAACGAGCTGCTGGCCAGCATGGGAGACATCCCGGTGATCTTCATCACCGCCTTCCCCGAGCGTCTGCTGACCGGGGACCGCCCCGAGCCGGCCTTCCTGATCTCCAAGCCCTACAGCGAGGAGCAGGTGCGTTCGGCGGTCAGCCAGGCGATGTTCTTTGCCTCGACCGAGGGCCTGACGGCCTGATCCTGCGGGGGGCGCCCGGCGCGCCCCCTCCTCAGCCGTTCTTCTCGGCCAGAAGCTCGGTGAAGCCGCGCCGCGCCTCGCGCACGGCGCGCATCCGGCGGCGGCGGGCCAGCTCGACATTGATCAGCGCGCCCAGAAGCACCGAGAACCCGGCCAGATAGAACCACATCAGCAGCGCCACCACCGTGCCGATGGAGCCGTAGATCCGGTTGTAGCTGTTGAAGCTGCCCAGATAGGCCGAGAACGCGATGGAGCCCGCCGACCACAGCACCGCCGCGAACAGCGCGCCCCAGGTGAAGATCGGCGTGCGCGGCGTCTTGACGTTGGGCCCGTAGCGATAGAGCACGCCGATGGTCACGATCACCAGCAGGAACATCCCCGCCCAGGGCAGCACCGTGAGCAGCGTGGAGCGCACCGGCGCGAAGACCATGAAGTTCAGCAGCACCGGCACCACCACGATGGTCGCCAGGCCCGCCAGCGAGATGCCCACGATGACCAGCGTCAGCCCGTAGGCCAGCAAAAACCCCACGATGGTCGAATGCGCCCGCACCCCATAGGCGGCGTTCAGCCCGCGGATCAGCGCATCCACCCCCGCCCGCGCCGCGATGGTGGCGATCATGAACGAGATGAACGAGGTCCAGCCGACCGAGGTGCGCCCGTTCTGGGTCAGGGTGGTGACCTGGTCGTCGACGATATCCGAGGCGCCGTCGGGCAGGAACTCATGCGCGACGTCCAGATAGGTCAGGACCACCAACGGGTCGAACCACAGGCTCCACAGCGCGATGATGGCGGCAAGGCCCGGAAAGACCGCGAACATGGCATAGAAGGCGACGCCCGCCGCGATCAGCGTCATGTGCGTCTTGTCCATCCGCTCGAACACGGCGCCCCAGAACGAGCCGATCTCCCGCAACCATTCCACCATCGCGCCCCACAGTCTTTTGACCAGCATGGGGTGCTGCGGGGCTTGGCGCAAGCCTGCCGTCAGGTCGCGCCCTGCGGCGCGGCGAAGCGGGCCCAGACCGCGGCCTCGCCCAGCTTGGCCACGAAGTCGGCATGGGCCTGCGCCTCCGCCTCGGTCAGGCGCGGGGGCAGGGGGCGGGGGCGCGCCGCGCGCGGGCGCATCGGGCCGCCCTCGGGGCCGGGCCGGGCCGCGTCGGTCGAGGGGCGGTCCAGGACCAGATCGGGCTGACGGCCGCCGATCAGCTCCAGATAGACCTCGGCCAGCAGTTCGCTGTCCAGAAGCGCGCCGTGCAGCTCGCGCCCGGAATTGTCGACGCCGAAGCGGCGGCACAGCGCGTCCAGCGTGGCCGGGCTGCCCGGAAAGCGTTCGCGCGCCAGGGCCAGCGTGTCCAGCGCCCGCGCCCAGGGCAGCGGCTTGTGGCCCGCGCGCTTCAGTTCGGCATTCAGGAATTTCATGTCGAAGCTGGCATTGTGGATGACCAGCCGCGCGTCCTCGGCGATGAAGTCGATGAAGTCCTGCGCGATCTGCGCGAATTTCGGCTTGTCGCGCAGGAAGTCGTCGCCCAGCCCGTGGACGTCGAAGGCCTCCTTGGGCATCGACCGCTCGGGGTTGATGTAGACGTGGAAGGTCCGCCCGGTGGGCAGGTGGTTCATCAGCTCCAAGGCGCCGATCTCGACAATGCGGTCGGCGCCGTCGGCGTCGAAGCCGGTGGTTTCGGTATCGAGGACGATCTCACGCATGGGGGGCAATCTCCTGCACGATGCGGGCCACGGCGGCGCGTGCGCCGTCGAGGCTGTCGGTCGGGATGATCCAGTCGGCTCGGGCACGCTTTTCCGCGTCGGGCATCTGCCGCGCCAGGATCATCGCCAGCGTATCGCGCGTCACGCCGGGACGCGCAAGCACCCGCGCGGCCTGGATCTGGGGATCGGTGCTGACCACGGCCACGCCGTCCAGATCGGGGGGGTTTGTGCCTTCGAACAGGAGGGGGATGTCCAGCACCACCAGCGGCGCATCCACATGCCGGTCGAGGAAATCCTGCCGGTCGCGTGCGACCAGCGGGTGGACGATCCCCTCCAGCCGGGCCAGCGCGGCAGGGTCGGCGGCCAGCGCCTGCCGCAGGGCCGCGCGGTCGATCGCGCCGTCCCGCAGAGCGTCGGGAAAGGCCGCGGCCACCGGGCCGACCGCGGCCCCGCCCGGGGCATAGAGCCCGTGCACCGCCGCATCGGCATCCCAAACCGGATGCCCCAGATCGCGGAACATCGCGGCGGTCGTCGACTTGCCCATGCCGATGCTGCCGGTCAGGCCCAGCCTGTAGGTCATCCGAGGGCGACCCGCCGGGCCTCGTCATCGACATCGGGCCTGTGGCCGAACCACCGCTCGAAGCCCGGCGCGGCCTGGTGCAGCAGCATGCCCAGACCGTCCACGACCCGACAGCCCCGCGCCTGCGCCTCGGTCAGCAGGGGGGTCATGAGGGGGGTGTAGACCAGATCCGTCACCAGTGCGGCCGGCGACAGCGCATCCAGCGGCACCCGCAGCGGCTGCTTGCCCTCCATGCCGAGGGAGGTGGCGTTGACGACCGTCATCGCCCCCTCCAGCATGTGACCGACCTGCGCCCAGTCATAGACCACCAGGCGGGCGCCGAACTCGGCCTTGATCTGTTCCGCCCGAAGCCGGGTGCGGTTCGTGATCCGGAGTTCGCGCACGCCCGCGTCCAGAAGCGAGGCCACGACGGCCCGCGCGGCACCCCCCGCGCCGATGACCGCCGCGGGGCCGGCATCCGCCTGCCAGTCGGGCGCGTTCTGCCGCAGGTTGGCGATGAAGCCGTAGCCGTCTGTGTTGTCGGCGTGGATCTTGCCGTCAGGGCGGAAGATCAGCGTGTTCGCGGCCCCGATCAGCGCCGCCCGGTCGGTGACCGTGTCCGCCAGGGTCAGGACGGCCTCCTTGTGCGGAATCGTGACGTTCGCGCCGACGAAGCCCGCACGCGGCAGGATGCGCAGCACCTCGGCCAGATGCTCGGGCATGACCGGGATCGGGACATAATGACCCGGCAGGCCATAGCGCTGCAGCCAGTGGCCGTGAAGCCGGGGCGAGCGCGAATGCGCGATGGGCATGCCGATGACGCCGGCAAGCGGGGCGTGGCTGATCTGGCTGGCGGGCAGGTCGTCTGGCATGGGCTGGATCATCGCATTGAGGGTTCCAAGACAGCCTACGGGCTGGGCCTCAAGCGCGAAAGCCCCGACGGCATGGCGGAGCGGGACCTGTGGCACACAGCCCGCAGCACCCCTGTGGACAAAGGGCCGGAGGAATCGGTCCGGGCCTTTGGGGCAAGGCGAGTCAAGCCCTGAACCATGTGGATTCCTCCGAGAAACGAAACAGGAACGGCGTGAGGTTCTCCACAGGTGGACAGCCGGGAGGCGCGATTGAGGCGGAATGTGGACAAATCGGCGCCCCGACCATTATCCGCAAAGTTATCCACATAACATCACTTTGTTTACAAATGCGTTTTTCGGCATGGAGCGGATTTTTCACATGCTTGTCCACATCGGGTGATTCTGGGGAAAATGTCGTGAGCAGAGTCCAGGTTCGACTGTCCACAGGCCCTACTTCAACAACATTTCTTTTCTTATCTTTCTTATTTAAGGGGGGAAGGCAGAGAGAGGTGTGACCATGTTCGACGCGCTGGCGACGATCTATCCCTATGCCAAGGCCTTTCACGTGATGGCGGTGATCGCCTGGATGGCGGGCCTGTTCTATCTGCCGAGGCTGTTCGTCTATCACGCCGAACGCGGCGCAGGATTCGCCGAGCCGGTCACCAGCTTCGTCATCATGGAGGAGAAGCTGCTGCGGGTGATCATGAACCCGGCGATGATCGCGACCTGGATCAGCGGGCTGACCCTGGTGCTGACGCCGGGTATCGTCGGCTGGTCGATGACCTGGCCCTGGGTCAAGGGCGCGGCGGTGATCGCGATGACCGCGTTTCACATGTGGTGCGCGCGCGAGCGTCGCGCGCTCAAGGCCGGACGGGCGCGCAGCGGACGCCATTACCGCATGCTGAACGAGGTTCCGACCCTGCTGATGATCGCCATCGTCAGCGCCGTGATCGTCAAGTTCTGAGCGAAAAGATTGACTCCGAGGGGTCGGGCGCGTATCTGCCGCTGCAACCCCGGCCGTCCGGTGCGGGATTCCCATGACACATGTCTGATCCGCCCGATTCGTCGCGCGGTCGAAAGTTTGCATCAGAATGACCGAAGAACGCCTTAATCTGTCCGACCTCAAGGCCAAGAGCCCCGCCGACCTGCTGTCGATGGCCGAGGAATGGGAGATCGAGAACGCCTCGACCATGCGCAAGGGCGAGATGATGTTCTCGATCCTGAAGGAGCATGCCGAGGAGGGATGGGAGATCGGTGGCGGCGGCGTTCTGGAGGTGGTCCAGGACGGGTTCGGCTTCCTGCGTTCGACCGAGGCGAACTATCTGCCGGGTCCGGACGACATCTATGTCAGCCCGGACATGATCCGGCAGCATTCGCTGCGCACGGGCGACACGGTCGATGGCGTCATCCGCGCGCCCGGCGACAACGAACGCTACTTCGCGCTGACCAAGGTCGAGAAGATCAACTTCGAGGAGCCGGAGAAGGCCCGCCATAAGGTCGCCTTCGACAACCTGACGCCGCTCTATCCCGACGAGCGGCTGAAGATGGAGATCGAGGATCCGACCATCAAGGATCGCAGCGCCCGGATCATCGACCTGGTCGCGCCGATCGGCAAGGGTCAGCGGTCGCTGATCGTGGCGCCGCCGCGGACCGGCAAGACGGTGCTTCTGCAGAATATCGCGCATTCGATCGAGAAGAATCACCCCGAATGCTATCTGATCGTCCTGCTGATCGACGAGCGGCCCGAGGAGGTCACCGACATGCAGCGCAGCGTGCGCGGCGAGGTGGTTTCGTCGACCTTCGACGAGCCGGCCAGCCGACACGTCGCCGTGTCGGAGATGGTGATCGAGAAAGCCAAGCGCCTGGTCGAGCATAAGCGAGATGTGGTGATTCTTCTGGATTCGATCACAAGACTTGGTAGGGCGTTCAACACCGTCGTGCCGAGTTCCGGCAAGGTGCTGACCGGTGGTGTCGATGCGAACGCCCTGCAACGGCCAAAGCGGTTCTTCGGCGCGGCCCGGAACATCGAGGAGGGCGGCAGCCTGACCATCATCGCGACCGCGCTGATCGACACAGGATCGCGGATGGACGAGGTGATCTTCGAGGAGTTCAAGGGCACCGGCAACAGCGAGATCGTGCTGGACCGCAAGGTCGCAGACAAGCGCGTGTTCCCGGCCATGGACATCCTGAAATCGGGCACCCGGAAGGAGGAGCTGCTGGTCGACAGCAAGGACCTGCAGAAGACCTATCTGCTGCGCCGTATCCTGAACCCGATGGGAACGACCGACGCGGTCGAGTTCCTGATCTCCAAGATGAAGCAGACCAAGAGCAACTCCGAGTTCTTCGACTCGATGAACGCCTGACGAGGCAGAGATGGACCTGATCTTTGCGGAAGCCACCCCGCCCGGGCGGGGGGGCGTTTCCGTCATCAGACTGAGCGGATCGGGCGCGCGCGACTTAGCCGAACGGCTGGTCGGCGCCATGCCGATTCCGCGGCACGCCTATTTCCGGGATCTTCGGGATGGTGACGAACTGCTGGATCAGGTCCTGGCGATGTGGTTCGCGGAGAGGTCCAGCTTCACGGGCGAGGAGGTGGCCGAACTGCATCTGCACGGCGCACCGATCGTCGCGAGGCGTGTCGGCATGGCGTTGTTGAGCTTGGGCGCGCGGCCTGCGGAGGCCGGGGAGTTCACGCGCCGTGCCTTTTTGAACGGGCGCCTTGATCTGGCGGAGATCGAGGGTCTGGGGGATCTTCTTGCGGCGGAGACCGAAACGCAGCGCAAGCTGGCTTTGCGGACGGCGTCCGGGGAACTGGCCCGCAAGGCCGAGCGGTGGCGCAGTCTTCTGGTCGAGGCAGGAGCGCTGGTCGAAGTCAGCGTGGATTTCGCCGATGAGGACGTGCCAGACGAAGTGCCTGATCAGGTGTTTCAGGCTGTCGATGAACTGAAGGCGGAACTGTCGCGTGAATTGAGCGGTTTCCAGGCCGCAGAACGGGTGAGGACCGGATTTGAGGTCGCCATCATCGGTCCTCCGAATGCGGGAAAATCCAGTCTTCTGAATTGGTTGGCGCAGAGAGATGTGGCGATTGTCTCATCGCGCGCGGGTACGACGCGGGATGTGATCGAACTGCGCTATGATCTCAGGGGGCTTGCGGTCACGTTCCTTGATACAGCCGGTCTCAGGGAGACATTGGACGACATTGAGATGATCGGTATCGACCGGGCGCGACAACGTGCGGAGGCGGCGGATCTGCGGATTCACCTGTCATCTGATGGGACTACTGTTGATCGGCTGTTCGTCGATGGCGACATTGTCGTCCGAGGCCACGCCGATGAGGGCGATGGCGGAGGCGGAATGGCGATTTCGGCAGTGACCGGTGTCGGTGTGAGCGACGTTCTGGATTCTCTGTTCACTGAGTTGAGTGGCCGCGTGGCTGAGGCTGGCCTCGTCAGTCACATGAGGCAGGTCGTTGAATTGCAGTCCGCGATGTCCGCATTGGACGGCATTGAGGCTCAGCCGGTCGAACTGATCGCAGAGTCCATTCGGGCGGCCAACCATTCCCTTGACAGGCTGGTTGGCAGAATCGGCGTGGATGACTATCTTGACCTGATATTCTCATCCTTCTGCATCGGAAAGTAGAGGAGTGTTTCACGTGAAACATTATGATGTCTTGGTGATCGGTGCGGGCCATGCCGGATTGGAGGCTGCGACTGCCGCTGCGAGGATGGGTGCGCAGGTGGCTCTGGTCACGATGCGGCGCGACGATATCGGGACCCTTTCCTGCAACCCTGCGATTGGCGGCTTGGGCAAGGGGCATCTTGTCAGGGAGGTCGACGCCTTGGATGGCGTCATGGGACGCCTTGCCGACGCTGCCGGGATTCAGTTCCGGCTTCTCAACCGGCGGAAGGGTCCGGCGGTTCAAGGACCGCGTGCGCAGATGGATCGAGATCTGTATCGACGGGCTGCTGCTGAGGTTATCTTTTCCTATGAGAATCTGACGACGATTTTTGCGGAAGTTACCGAGTTTCTCGGGGATGAGACCTCCGTCAATGGAGTGCGGCTTGCAGACGGGAGCGAGCTGAATGCATCTGCCACAGTTCTGACGACGGGAACATTCCTGAACGGTCAGATCCACATCGGTGAGGTGTCGCGCCCTGCTGGGCGATGGGGTGACGGCTCGGCAAGCCGCCTGGCCACCAGCCTGTCGCGATTCGGCCTGCCTGTGGGTCGGTTGAAAACCGGGACCCCGCCCCGAATCGAGCGGTCTTCGATTAACTGGGACGTCCTCGACATGCAGCCGGGTGACGAAAGCCCGGTTCTGTTTTCCTATCTCAGTTCTCAGGTCGAGGCAGAGCAGATCTCTTGCGGGATCACGCATACCAACAACCAGACTCATAGGATCATCCAAGACAACCTGACACGTTCCGCGATGTATGGCGGGCATATCAGCGGTCGGGGGCCGCGCTATTGTCCCTCCATCGAGGATAAGGTCGTCCGTTTCGCCGATAAGGATTCGCATCAGGTCTTTCTGGAACCGGAAGGGCTGAACAGCGACTTGGTCTATCCGAACGGCATTTCAACTTCTCTGCCGGAGGACGTGCAGTTGCAGTATGTTCGGTCGATGCTGGGACTCGAGAACGCTGTCATCCGCCAGCCGGGATACGCGGTCGAGTACGACTACGTTGATCCGACCGCGCTCGACGCTTCGCTATCGGTCAAGTCTGTGTCTGGTCTTTATCTCGCAGGCCAGATCAACGGGACGACCGGATATGAGGAGGCAGCAGCACAGGGTCTTGTTGCCGGCATAAATGCCGCTTTGGCCGCAAAGGGGGCGCCCGCAGTGTCGTTTAGCCGCGCCGACAGCTACATCGGCGTCATGATTGATGACCTGATCTCCAAGGGTGTGACCGAACCCTATCGTATGTTCACGTCACGCGCCGAGTTTCGGCTGTCCCTGCGGGCGGACAACGCGGATCAGAGACTGACGCCCTTGGGGATCAGTCTCGGCTGCGTGAGTACGGAGCGCGTCAAGGCATTCCATGAGCGACAGTCAAAATACGATGACGCGCGCAAGATGTTGGAGTCGGTCACGCTCTCGCCGAGCCAACTCGCGCAAGGTGGCATCGCCGTCCGGCAGGATGGCGTGCGGAGATCGGCATTCGCTTTGTTGGGTCAAACAGATGTCGATGTCTCGATCTTGGCAAAGATCGTTCCGCAGATCGGGTCAATTGAACCTCCGACCTTGGAGCAACTGAAGAACGACGCGCTTTACAGTCATTACTCTGAGCGGCAGTCCCGGGACGCCGATGCGTTGAGGGCGAATGAACAGACGGTCTTGGACCCGGACATGAATTACACGCGGCTCGGCGGGCTGTCCGCCGAGTTGAGCAGGAAGCTCACCGACGCACGTCCGCGGACCATGGCCGATGCTGCTCGCATCGAGGGGATGACACCGGCGGCCTTGACGCTTCTCTTGGCCGCCAGCAAGATCAAGAAGCTGAGCGTTGCGCGATGAATGTTTCACGTGAAACAGAGGAGTTGTTCAGCCATTACGAGCAGCTCCTTATCAAGTGGAACAGCGCGATCAATCTCGTCTCGCCGGCAACACTGCCCAATCTGCGCGACCGGCATATCGACGACAGCGCACAACTCTGGGACTTGTCTATGCCAACTGCCGGGCGGTGGGTCGATCTTGGAAGTGGCGGCGGTCTTCCAGGGATCGTCATATCGATTATGGCACAGCGCCAAGATGTCGACATCACGCTTGTCGAAAGCGATCAGCGTAAGGCGACCTTTCTGCGGACGGTGGTTCGCGAGCTTGACCTCAGACGCGTAACGATTCTCTCCCGGCGGATCGAGGACATCGAGCCGCTATCCGCCGACTTCCTCTCGGCGCGCGCCCTTGCGCCGATGGCCGGCCTCCTTCCGATGATTTCGCGTCACTTGAATCGGGACGGGCAGGTGTGGCTGCTGAAGGGCGCCCAGTGGCGCGAGGAATGTCGCGTGGTGCAGCAGTCATGGCGGTTCAATCTTCGTCGTTTCCCCAGTAGAACCAATCCCGACGCGGCCATTCTCAATATCTCCGGAGTCTCCCATGCCTGAACAGCATATCGTGGCGATCGCCAACCAGAAGGGTGGGGTCGGCAAGACCACGACGGCCGTCAACCTGGGGGCCGCGCTGGCGCAGGCCGGGCACCAGACGATCCTGGTCGACCTTGATCCGCAGGGCAACGCCTCCACCGGTCTCGGCATCACGGCCGATCAGCGGACGCATACCGTGTATGAACTCCTGACCGGCGAGGTTGATCTTCAGACCGCGGCTGTCGAAACCGACATACACAATCTCAGGCTCGTTCCCTCGACCCCCGATCTTGCATCGGCCGACGTCCAACTGGCGCAGACGCCGGATCGGACCCGGCTTCTGGCGAAACAGCTTGCCGATGCGCCTGATGGTTCGATCATTCTGATCGACTGCCCACCAGCACTCGGCCTCCTGACTGTCAATGCAATGGTTGCGTCCAGCAGTGTCCTGGTTCCCTTGCAGGCCGAATTCTACGCTCTCGAAGGCCTGTCGCAGCTTCTGGGCACCGTCCGCCAGGTGCGGCAGGGCCCCAATCCGCGCCTTCGGATCAACGGCATTCTGCTGACCATGTCGGACTATCGCAACAACCTGTCCCAGCAGGTCGAGGCGGATGCCCGCGAAACCTTGGGCGATCTGGTCTATCCCACGGTCATTCCGCGCAATGTGAGGGTTTCCGAAGCCCCCTCGCATGCGCAGCCTGTTCTGGTCTATGATCCGCTGTCGAAGGGCAGCACCGCTTATCGGCAGTTCGCCACCGAGTTCACCGCCCGCCTGAAGCTCGTACCGGAGATTGCGTGATGTCTGACAGCAAGATTGCGAAACGGGGTCTGGGACGCGGTCTGTCCGCCTTGATGGCCGACATGGATCTGGGGGAAGAGCCGTCGACCACCGCGCGCGACCGCGCCATGCTTCCCATCGAACAGATCACCGCGAATCCGGATCAGCCGCGCCGCAGCTTCGACCCCGACGCCTTGCAGGAACTTGCCGCGTCGCTCAAGCAGCGCGGCGTCCTGCAACCGCTGATCGTTCGTCCGCACCCTGCCGACAAGGGCCTCTATCAGATCGTCGCCGGAGAGCGGCGCTGGCGCGCGGCTCAGATGGCGCAGCTGCATGAGATGCCGGTGATCATCCGCGAGATGTCGGATACCGAGGTGCTGGAAGTCGCAATCATCGAGAACATCCAGCGCGCTGATCTGAACGCGATCGAGGAGGCCGCATCGTTTCGGCAACTGATGGATCGCTTCGGTCATACGCAGGAGCGTCTTGCCGAAGCTCTCAACAAGAGCCGCAGCCATATCGCGAACCTCCTCCGCCTGCTGAGCCTGCCCGATTCGGTTCAGGACATGGTCAAGGACGGCAAGCTGAGCGCCGGGCATGCGCGCGCGCTGATCACTGCCCCGAACGCGGCTCAACTGGCCCGAAAGGTCGTCGAAAAGGGTCTGTCGGTGCGCGATACCGAGGAGATGGTCCGAAACCTGACCAAATCCGACGACGCGAAGCCTCGCGGTCGTCAACGCCAGACCGAGAAGGATGCAGACACGAGGGCGCTGGAAGCCGATCTGACCGCGCATCTGAAAATGAAGGTGCAGATCGATCATGTCGGCGGGGAAGGGGGGTATATGACGATCACCTACCGTGATCTCGACCAACTTGATCAGCTGTGCAAACTTCTGGGTGGCAACGGCTGACGCCTACCACATCTTGATCAGTGTTCGGGGCGCGTCACAAGATAAGCCCCGACCGACAGACAGACTGTCCCCTGCACCGCCACGACCCACAGCGGCATCCCGACATACCAGGAGAGCGCCACGCCCGAGGCCATGGCCGTCACGGCCCAGATCTTGGCCAGCCGCCCGACCGCGCCGCGCTCCTGCCAGGCGCGGACCGGCGGACCATAGGTCGGATGATTGATGATCCGCTGCTCCAAGGCGGGCGACGACCGCGCAAAGGCCCAGGCCGCGACCAGCAGGAACGGCACCGTGGGCATGACGGGCAGGGCGACGCCGATGATCGCCACGATCAGGAACAGCCATCCAGTGACCAGCCAGATCCGCCTGCGCATCGTCAGGGCGCCAGTTCGCGCAGGATCGCGTTCAGCACCGGACGCCCCTCAGGCGTGGCCGACAGGCGGTCGCCCTCGACCTGCACCATTCCCAGATCCTGCAGGGACCGGACGGCCGCTGCATTCAGGGGCTGCCCCGCCAGGTTGCGGAACCGCTCCATGTCCATCCCCTCGGTCAGCCGCATGGACATCAGCAGATACTCCGTCGCCTGTTCGGATGCGGGGATGAACTCGCGCAGGACCTCTCCCGTTCCCGCCCGCTCCACGGCGTCCAGCCACGCGCCCGGCTGCCGATGCGCCTCCGTGGCGCAGCGCCCGGCGGGCAGCGTGATCCGCCCATGGGCGCCCGGTCCCACGGCGGCCCAGTCCCCCTGACGCCAATAGACCAGGTTGTGACGGCTCTCGGCCCCCGCCCGCGCGTGGTTCGAGATCTCGTAGCAGCCCATGCCATGCGCCTCGCAGATCTCCTGCGTGTCGGCATACATGTCGGCCGACAGGTCGTCGTCCGGCAGATCGCGCAGCTTGCCCGCATCCGCGCGCGCGCCGAAGACGGTGCCGGGTTCGATCGTCAGCTGATACAGCGACAGATGATCCACCGCCATGGACAGGGCCTCGCGCAACTCCGCGCGCCAGGCATCGCGCCCTTGGCCCTGCCGCGCATAGATCAGATCGAAGCTGACCCGCCCGAAGACCGACCGCGCCACGTCGAAGGCGGCCCGCGCCTCGGCCACCGAATGCATCCGCCCAAGCCGGCGCAGGTCGGCATCATTCAGTGCCTGGATACCCATGGACAGCCGGTTCACGCCCGCATCGGCAAAGCCCTGAAATCGGCCCTTCTCGACGCTGGTCGGGTTGGCCTCCAGGGAAATCTCGATGTCGTTGGCAAAGCCCCAGGCCGCGCGGGCGGCCGTAATCACCGCATCCACCGTCTCGGGCAGCATCAGCGACGGGGTGCCGCCCCCGAAGAAGATGCTGCGCAGGTGCCGGCCCGGCAACTCGACCGCCAGCCGTGCGATCTCGGCCGACAGGGCGCGCGCCCAACGGGCCTGGTCGACCTGAGCCACCACATGGCTGTTGAAGTCGCAATAGGGGCATTTCGCCGCGCAGAACGGCCAGTGGACATAGAGCCCAAAGCCCCCCGCGCGCCAATCCTCCTGAAGGCCGGTCATCCGCGGAGCGCCGTCACTTCGATCTCGACTGCCATCTCGGGCCGGATCAGCCCGGCCACCACCATCGTCGCGGCGGGCCGGATCGCGTCCAGCGCCTCGGAGAGGGCAGGGGCGATCACCTCGACCAGGGCGGCGT
Organism: Paracoccus sp. ME4; assembly: GCF_046736325.1. Classification (GTDB taxonomy): domain Bacteria; phylum Pseudomonadota; class Alphaproteobacteria; order Rhodobacterales; family Rhodobacteraceae; genus Paracoccus. The sequence continues at coordinate 60,088 of NZ_CP151276.1, read as the reverse complement.
CGGTGATCGTGTACTGCACCCGGACGATGTCGTCCGGCGCGAACCCCGCCTCGGCCAGCACCGCGAAGATGGTTCGAAAACAGTTCCGCGCCTGCGCGCAGGGATCGTCGGGCATGGTCATGGTCGCATAGTCATAGCCCGTGACGCCCGACACGAAGCACCAGTCGCCACGCACGACCGCCCGGCTGTAGGCCAGGCGGTCCTCGAAGGGCGATCCGGTGGTCAGCCTACGCAAAGCTGGCCTCGATCATCTGCGCCACGGCGCGGGCGCGGTGGCTCAGGCTGTTCTTCATCTCCGCCGACATCTCGCCCAGGGTCTGCCCATGCCCGTCCGGCTGGAAGATCGGGTCATAGCCGTGACCCTCGGCCCCGCGCGGCGGCCAGACGACCTGGCCGGGCAGCACGCCCTCGAACACCTCGTCATGCCCGTCCGGCCACATCAGCACCAGCGTGCAGCGGAACTGCGCCCGGCGCGGGGCGGGGGCGCGGGCCTCCTCCAGCGCGCGCCAGGTGCGCTCCATGGCCATGGCGAAGTCCCGGCCCTGGCCGGTCTCGGCCCAATCGGCGGTATAGACGCCCGGCGCGCCGTCCAGCGCATCGACGCAGATACCGCTGTCATCGGCCAGGACCGGAAGGCCCGTGGCCTGCATCGCGGCACGCGCCTTGATCCGGGCATTGCCGACAAAGCTGTCCTCGGTCTCGGCCGGCTCGGCCAGGCCCAGATCGCCCGCGCCCGTCACCTCGACGCTGTAAGGCGCCAGCAGGGCGCGCATCTCGGCCAGCTTGCCCGAATTGTGCGTGGCGACCACCAGGCGCTTTTCCGTGAACGCCCTCATCCGATGGCGGCCTTCTGCGCCGCGACCAGATCGGCCATGCCGATCTCGGCCAGATCCAGCAGGCGACCCATCTCATCGCGCGAGAAGGTCGCGCCCTCGGCCGACATCTGCACCTCGATCAGCCGTCCGCGGCCGGTCAGCACGAAGTTGCCGTCGGTGCCCGCCTCGCTGTCCTCGGCATAGTCCAGGTCCAGCAGCGGCTGGCCGGCATAGATCCCGCAGCTGACCGCCGCCACATGGTCGATGATCGGATCGCTGGTGATCGCGCCCGCCTTCAAGAGCTTGTTAACCGCCAGCCGCAGCGCGACCCAGCCCCCGGTGATCGAGGCGCAGCGCGTGCCGCCATCCGCCTGGATCACGTCGCAGTCGATGCTGATCTGCCGCTCGCCCAGGGCGCTGCGGTCGACGCCCGCGCGCAGGCTGCGCCCGATCAGGCGCTGGATCTCCTGCGTGCGGCCCGACTGCTTGCCCTGCGCGGCCTCGCGGCGGTTGCGGGTGTTGGTCGCGCGCGGCAGCATGCCGTATTCGGCGGTCACCCAGCCCAGCCCCGTGCCCTTCAGGAAGCGCGGCGGGCTGTCCTCGATCGTGGCGGTGCACAGGACGTGCGTGTCGCCGCATTTGATCAGGCAAGAGCCCTCGGCATGGCGCATCACCCCGGTTTCAATTGAAATCGGACGCATTTGGGCTAGATTCCGGCCTGACGGGCGCATGACTTTTCCTTTTCATGAAGATACGTTGCCCATACCGCCCGGTGGGCCCGTCACGCAACCCCGCGCAGGGTCACAATGCAGGCGCCATGAGCCAGGAATCGCTGCTGCACGAGATGAACGACCGCTCCCGCGAGGTGTTTCGCCGGGTGGTCGAATCCTATCTGGAGACCGGAGAGCCGGTGGGCTCGCGCACGCTGACCCGCGCCCTGTCCGAAAAGGTCAGCGCCGCCACCATCCGCAACGTGATGCAGGACCTGGAGCTGATGGGGCTTCTGGACAGCCCGCATGTCTCGGCCGGGCGGCTGCCCTCGCAGATGGGGCTGCGGCTGTTCGTGGACGGCATGATGGAGGTCGATCCGGTGGCGCCCACCGACCGCGCCGCCATCGACCAGACCTTGGGCAATGACGACCCCGAGACCGGGGTCCTGCTGGACCGGGTCAGCACGGCCCTGTCCACGATCACGCGGGGTGCCTCGCTGGTGCTGATGCCCAAGCACGAGGCCCCGATCCGGCATATCGAGTTCGTGAGCCTGGGGACGGACCGCGCGCTGGTGGTGCTGGTCTTCGCCGACGGCCATGTGGAGAATCGCATCTTCACCCCGCCGCCCGGCCAGACGCCGTCCTCGATGCGCGAGGCCGGAAACTTCCTGAACGCCATGGCCGAGGGCAAGACCCTGGCCGAGCTGCGGGGCCATCTGTCGCATCAGATCGCCGCGCGGCGGCGCGAGCTGGACGTGCTGGCGGCCGAGCTGGTGGAATCGGGCATCGCGCTCTGGGGGGCCGAGGCGGCCGATCCGCGGCTGATCGTGCGCGGCCGGGCGAACCTCCTGGACCGCGAGGCGGCCGATCTGGACCGCATCCGCGTCCTCTTCGACGATCTGGAACGCAAGCGCGACATCGTCGAATTCCTGGAGCTGACCGAGAAGGGCGATGGCGTGCGCATCTTCATCGGCTCCGAGAACAAGCTTTTTTCACTTTCGGGTTCCGCTCTGGTCGTTTCCCCCTATATGAATGCCGACCGGAAAATTGTAGGCGCGGTGGGTGTCATCGGGCCGACCCGGCTGAATTACGGCCGGATCGTCCCGATCGTCGACTATACCGCGCAGCTGGTCGGGCGGGTGCTGTCCGGCCGGAAAGGATGAAGTGAGATGACCGAGCAGAACGAACAGCCCATGGACGACTTCGTGGACGACCCGCTGGCCGATCCCCAGGAGGCGCTGGACCGGCTGACCGCCGAGCGCGACGAGCTGCGCGACAAGTGGATGCGCGCCCTGGCCGATGCCGAGAACGCCCGCAAGCGCGCCGACAAGGACCGCCGCGACGCCGAGAACTATGGCGGCTCGCGCCTGGCGCGCGACCTGCTGCCGGTGCATGACGCGCTGACCCGCGCGCTGGATGCCGCCGGAGACGAGCAGCGCCAGGCCGCCGCCGCCCTGATCGAGGGGGTCGAGTTGACCCTGCGCGAGCTGTCCAACGTCTTCACCAAGCACGGCATCACCATCCTGCGCCCCGAGGTCGGCGACCGCTTCGACCCGACGCATCACGAGGCGATGTTCGAGGCCCCGGTCCCCGGCACCGTCGCCGGGCACATCATCCAGGTGATGGACAACGGCTTCATGCTGCACGACCGCCTGCTGCGCCCGGCCAAGGTCGGCGTCTCCTCGATGCCCGCCAGCTGACGGCACGCGCTACAACCTTCCTCCGACTTGCCGAATGTTTCCAATGGCGCGACGCTTGGTCACATCCGGTCAGTCAGAGGAGGGGACGATGACCAGCACTCAGGGGGTGCATATCCACCCTGCCGTCGATCACGGCATCGCGAAGGGCAGTCCCGGTTTCTCCGGGGGGGTCCTGACCTGCCATTGCGCCACGAACCCGGTCAAGGTCCGGGTCGGCGCCCAGACCGCCCACAACCACGTCTGCGGCTGCACGAAATGCTGGAAGCCGGACGACGCGGTCTTCAGCCAGATCGCGGTTGTCTCCCGCGATGCGGTCGAGGTGCTGGAGAACGGCGACAAGCTCGAGGTGGTGAACCCCGACGCGCCCATCCAGCGCCACCGCTGCCGCGACTGCGGCGTGCACATGTACGGACGGATCGAGAACAAGGACCACCCGTTCTACGGTCTGGATTTCGTGCATACCGAGCTTTCGCCCGACGCGGGCTGGTCGCCGCCGGAGTTCGCGGCCTTCGTCAGCTCGATCATCGAATCGGGGGTCGAGCCGTCGCGGATGGACGGCATCCGGTCGCGACTGCGCGAGCTGGGGCTGGAGCCCTATGATGCGCTGTCTCCACCGCTGATGGATGCGATCGCGACCCATGTCGCCAAGCGCGCGGGCACCCTGCCGGCTTGACGCCGCACGCGCCCGGCTGGATGACTTTGCCAAGGGGCCGCCAGTCGGCCCCTTCGCCCTGACCGACAAGCCCATGAGGCAACAGGAGAACATGCATGAGAACCCGTGCCGCCGTGGCCCTTGAGGCCGGCAAGCCGCTGGAAGTGATGGAGGTCAACCTGGAAGGCCCCAAGGCCGGAGAGGTCCTGATCGAGATCAAGGCCACCGGCATCTGCCATACCGACGAATTCACCCGTTCGGGCGACGATCCGGAAGGCATCTTCCCCGCCATCCTGGGCCATGAGGGCGCGGGCATCGTGCTGGAGGTGGGCGAGGGCGTGACCTCGGTCAAGCCGGGCGACCATGTCATCCCGCTCTATACCCCCGAATGCCGCGAATGCGCATCCTGCCTGTCGGGCAAGACCAACCTCTGCACCAAGATCCGCGCGACCCAGGGCAAGGGGCTGATGCCCGACGGCACGACCCGGTTCAGCATGCTGGATGGCACGCCGATCTATCACTACATGGGCTGCTCGACCTTTGCGAACCACACGGTCCTGCCCGAGATTGCGGTGGCCAAGGTCCGCGAGGACGCGCCCTTCGACAAGATCTGCTACATCGGCTGCGGGGTCACCACCGGCATCGGCGCGGTCATCAACACCGCCAAGGTCGAGATCGGCGCCAAGGCCGTCGTCTTCGGTTTGGGGGGAATCGGGCTGAACGTGATCCAGGGCCTGCGCCTGGCGGGGGCCGACATGATCATCGGCGTCGATCTGAACAACGACAAGAAGGAGATGGCCGAGCGCTTCGGCATGACCCATTTCGTCAACCCCAAGGAGATCGAGGGCAGCGTCGTCCAGCACATCGTCGAGATGACCAAGACCCCCTTCGACCAGATCGGCGGCGCGGATTACAGCTTCGACGCGACGGGCAGCACCAAGGTCATGCGCGATGCGCTGGAATGCACCCACCGCGGTTGGGGCGTGTCGGTCATCATCGGCGTGGCCGCGGCGGGGGCCGAGATCAGCACCCGCCCGTTCCAGCTGGTCACCGGCCGCGTCTGGAAGGGCACGGCCTTCGGCGGCGCGCGCGGACGGACCGATGTCCCCAAGATCGTGGACTGGTACATGGACGGCAAGATCGAGATCGACCCGATGATCACCCACACCATGTCGCTCGACGACATCAACAAGGGGTTCGACCTGATGCATCACGGCGAATCCATCCGCTCGGTCGTCCTTTACTGATCCTTCATCGCTGCTTAGGTAAAAGAACGGCGGGGCACGCGTGTCCCGCCGTCGCCGTGAAAGAACAAGGAGCAGGCCCATGCGCCATCAGTGGCTGGACGATGACGACGATCACGAGGAAGACGACGACCGCCAGCCCAAGGGCGACAAGGATGGCGGGCTGGGCCTGCCCGAAGGCGACAAGATCGGCAAGCTGTACTTCAAGTCGCGCACGGTGATCGTCGCGGGCGGCATCAACGACAAGCTGGCGCAGCGCACCGTGGCCCACCTGCTGGCCCTGGCCGAGGACAGCGACAAGCCCATCAACATGCTGATCTCGTCCCCCGGCGGGCACGTCGAATCGGGCGACATGATCCATGACGTGATCAAGTTCATCCGTCCCACCGTGCGCACCATCGGCTCGGGCTGGGTGGCGTCGGCGGGCGCGCTGATCTTCGTCGCGGCGAAGAAGGAAAACCGCTACTGCCTGCCCAATACGCGCTTCCTGATCCACCAGCCCTCGGGCGGGATCGGCGGGACGTCGTCGGACATGATGATCCAAGCCGAGCAGGTTCGCCAGATGCGCGACCGCCTGAACCAGATCTTCTCGGACGCGACCGGCCAGACCGTCGAGCGCATCGAGAAGGACACGCAGCGCGACTTCTGGCTGAACACCCAGGAGGCGCTGGACTATGGCCTGCTGGGTCAGGTGATCCGCAGCGTGGACGAACTGGCATGACCGCGGCTGGCGGGGCGCATGTCCGCCCCGCCGGACCCGAGGATCACGAGGCGATCTGGACCATCCTGCGCCCCGTCTATCGCGCCGGCGAAACCTACTGCATGCCCCGCGACATCGAGCGGGACGAGGCGCTGGCCGACTGGTTCGCGCCACCCTTCACCGCCTTCGTGGCCGAGATCGACGGCCGCGTCCTGGGCACCAGCCATGTCGGCGCGAACCGCCAGGGTGGCGGCTCGCATGTGGCGAACGCCTCCTTCGCAACCCATCCCGATGCCCGCGGTCGGGGCGTGGCGCGGGCCTTGGCCGAACATGCGAAATCCTGGGCGGCGGTTCAGGGCTTTCGCGCGATGCAGTTCAACTTCGTCGTCTCGACCAACACGGATGCCGTCCATTTGTGGCAGAAGGTCGGATTCTCCATTGTCGGACGCCTGCCGGGCGCGTTTCTTCACCCTCGTCACGGGCCGGTGGATGCGCTGGTCATGTTCCAGACCCTCGAAGGGAGACCCGAATGAGCCTTGAGACCCTCTCCGAAACCCGCAGCTTCGGCGGCACGCAGGGCGTCTATCGCCACAAGTCGCAGGCCACCGGCACCGACATGACCTTTGCCGTCTATCTGCCCGAGATGGCGCTGCACGGTCCCGTCCCGGTTCTGTGGTATCTCTCCGGCCTGACCTGCACGCATGAGAACGCGATGACCAAGGCCGCCGCCCAGCAATGGTGCGACGAGGCCGGCATCGCCATCGTCTTTCCCGACACCTCGCCCCGCGGCGAGGGTGTGGCCAATGACGAGGCCTATGACCTGGGGCAGGGCGCGGGCTTCTATGTCAACGCCACGCAGGACCCGTGGAAGCCGCATTTCCGCATGTGGGACTATGTGGTGAACGAGCTGCCCGATCTGGTCTGCGACAATTTCGCGGTGGATCAGGGTGCCATGGGTATCACCGGCCATTCGATGGGCGGGCATGGTGCGCTGACCATCGCGATGACCCATCCCGACCGCTATCGCTCCGTGTCGGCCTTCGCGCCCATCGCGAACCCCACGGAATCGGACTGGGGCCGCAAGCAGTTCACCGCCTATCTGGGCGAGGACCGCGCGGCCTGGCGGGCGCATGACGCGACCATCCTGATGACCGAGAAGGGCTATCCCGGCGAGGTGCTGATCGATCAGGGCGCCCATGATCAGTTCCTGGACCTGCTGCGCCCCGAATCGCTGGCCCATGCGATGATGGCGCGCCGGCAGCCCGGCCAGTTCCGCATGCATCCGGGCCACGATCACAGCTACTTCTTCGTCCAGAGCTTCATGGCCGACCATGTCTTCTGGCATGCCGAGCGGCTGGTTTGACGCGATTGCCGAATGTTCCCGGCGTGCCTGCCGTTGGCCTGTAAGACTTTAGGGGCAAACGGCAGGCGCGGCGATTGACGCAACAGGATGCCCGTCGAACACTCGCCCCATGGACGGCTGCAGGGAGGAGGAACCCGGCGGCACGGCATCCAGGGAGCGGAGGAGCACTCGATGAAACATCTCTTGAACAGCGCGGCTGTCGCGCTGCTTTTGACAGGCACGTCGGCTTACGCGAACGAAAGCGTTCTGACCGAGACCGCCGAACCGGGCCAATGGGCCATCCAGACCGGCGACTATGCCAACACGCGCTATTCCGAACTGGACCAGATCACGCGCGAGAACGTGGGCGACCTGCGCGTCGCTTGGAGCTTCTCGACCGGCGTGCTGCGCGGCCATGAGGGCGGCCCGCTGGTGGTGGACAACATCATGTATGTCCATACCCCGTTCCCCAACAACATCTTCGCGCTGGACCTGAACGACAACGGCAAGATCCTGTGGCGGCACACGCCCCAGCAGGACCCCGAGGTCATCGCGGTCATGTGCTGCGACACCGTCTATCGCGGCCCGGCCTATGCCGACGGGCTGATCCTGTCGCACCAGGCCGACACGACGCTCGTGGCGCTTGACGCCAAGACCGGCGAGGTCAAGTGGTCGGTCAAGACCGGCGATCCGGCCATCGGCGAGACGAACACCGCGACCGTGCTGCCCGTGGGCGACAAGGTGATCGTGGGCGTGTCGGGCGGTGAATACGGCGTGCGCGGCCGCGTGACCGCCTACAGCCTGGCCGACGGATCGGAGGTCTGGAAGGCCTATTCGACCGGTCCCGACGAGGAGATGCTGGTCGACCCCGAGACCACCATGCACCTGGGCAAGCCGATCGGCGCGGACAGCTCGCTCAACAGCTGGGAGGGCGATCAGTGGAAGATCGGCGGTGGTTCGACCTGGGGCTGGTACTCCTATGACCCCGATCTGAACCTGATCTATTATGGCACCGGCAACCCCTCGACCTGGAACCCGTCGCAGCGGCCGGGCGACAACCGCTGGTCCATGACCATCATGGCCCGCGACGCCGATACCGGCATGGCCAAGTGGTTCTACCAGAAGACGCCCCATGACGAATGGGACTATGACGGCGTGAACGAGAACATCCTGGTCGACAAGGAGATCGACGGCCAGATGCGCAAGCTGCTGGTCAACTTCGACCGCAACGGCTTCGGCTACACGCTGGACCGCGAGACCGGAGAGCTGCTGGTCGCCGAGAAGTTCGACCCGGCCGTCAACTGGGCGACCGAAGTGGACATGAACAAGGACTCCGAGACCTACGGCCGCCCGATGGTCGTGTCGGAATACTCGACCGCCCAGAACGGCGAGGACACCAACACCACCGGCGTCTGCCCGGCGGCGCTGGGCTCCAAGGACCAGCAGCCGGCGTCCTATTCGCCCAAGACCGGCCTGTTCTATGTGCCGACCAACCACGTCTGCATGGACTATGAGCCGTTCCGCGTCGCCTATACCGCGGGCCAGCCCTATGTCGGTGCGACCCTGTCGATGTATCCGGCCCCCGAAAGCCATGGCGGCATGGGCAACTTCATCGCCTGGGACGCCGTCGCGGGCGAGATCAAGTGGTCGCTGCCCGAGCAGTTCTCGGTCTGGTCGGGCGCGCTGGCGACCGCGGGCGACGTGGTCTTCTACGGCACGCTGGAGGGCTATCTGAAGGCCGTGGACGCCGAGACCGGCGAGGAGCTCTACAGCTTCAAGACGCCCTCGGGCATCATCGGCAACGTCATGTCCTACGAGAACAACGGCAAGCAGTACATCGCCGTCCTCTCGGGTGTGGGTGGCTGGGCCGGGATCGGTCTGGCGGCGGGCCTGACCAACCCCAATGACGGTCTGGGTGCCGTGGGCGGCTATGCAGCCCTCAGCGACTATACCGAACTGGGCGGCCAGCTGACCGTGTTCGAACTGCCGGGCTGATTGGCCCCGCGCGAGACGTCTCATACTTTCGTTTCGCATACGCACGCGTGACCTGTGACGGCGCCGCCCCAGCCCTAGACTGGGGCGGAACCGTCTGAGGAGAGCAGACGACTTTGGGAGGACTTCCGACATGAAAGCCATCACCAGCCTGACGGCGCTGGTCCTGGGCGCGTCCCTGGCCGGTGCGGCCCTGGCGCAGAGCGAGACCCCGCCGGCCCAGGCCGGGGCGGGGGCCGCCGCCGCCGTGTCCGGCGATCAGCCGGCCGATGCGGGAACCCCGCCCGCCGCGACCGATGCGCCGCCTGCCGAGGCTGGTGCAGGCGCCGCCGCTGCGGTGTCGGGCGATCAGCCCGCCGCCGAGGAGACCGCCACCGCCAAGGCCGGTGCCCATGGCATGGTGCTGCCCAACGGTCAGGACGTGACCCCGGTCGAGGAGCTGGACGGCCGTTGGCGCAACGCCGAGGGCATCCCGACCTTCAAGGTCGAGGATGGCGTCGTCGATTTCGCGACCTTCAACGGCTTCCGCCGCTATCACGCCGAATGCCATGTCTGCCACGGCCCGGACGGAGAGGGGTCGACCTATGCCCCCGCACTGAAGGAATCGGTGCTGCGCATGGATTACTACGACTTCATGCAGGTCGTGGCCTCGGGGCGGCAGGGGACCAACTCGGTCATGCCCGCCTTCGGCACCAACAAGAACGTCTGGTGCTATATCGACGACATCTACGTCTATCTGCTGGCGCACGGCACCGACACGATCGGACGCGGCCGCCCTGCCGAACGCGCCGACAAGTCCGAGGACTACACCGCGCAGGAAGATTCCTGCATGTCCAGTTGAGGGCGCGCGCCGGTCTGGCGGTCCTGGCCCTGAGCGGGGCCATGGCCGTCACGGCGGCGGCGCAGGTGGCCGATCTGCGTTCCACGACGCAGTTCCGGGTCTGCGCCGATCCCGCGAACGCTCCCATGTCCAGCCGCGACGGCACGGGGTTCGAGAACAGGCTGGCCGAGTTCTTCGGGCAGCAGCTGGGCCTTCCGGTCACCTATACCTGGTTCCCGTCGGGCATGGGCTTCATCCAGCGCACGCTGCGCGAAGGGCGCTGCGACGTGGTCATCGGCTATGCCCAGGGCGATGAACTGGTCCAGAACACCAACCATTACTACACCTCGGTCTATGGCATCGTGACGCGGCGCGACGGGCCGCTGGCGCAGGTCGACCGGCTGACCGATCCGGCGCTGAAGGATCACGGCATCGGCGTGGTCGCGGGCACGCCGCCCGCCACCCATCTGGCCCGCGCGGGCCTCGCGCCCAACATGCGCGGCGTCGATCTGTTCGTGGACCGCCGCGTGGAGGACCCGATGGGAGAGCTGCTAGAGGATGTCCGCAGCGGCGCGACGGGTGCCGCGGTGCTGTGGGGCCCGCTGGCCGGACCGCGCGTCAAGGACGATCCCGACCTGCAGTTCACGCCCCTGCTGCATGAGGAGGCGGCGCCGCGCCTGTTCTTCCGCATCACCATGGGCGTGCGGCTTGAGGAGCAGGAGTGGAAGCGCGAGCTGAACAGCCTGATCCGCCGCAATCAGGATGAGATCAACCGCATCCTGCATGATGCGGGGGTGCCGCTGGTCGACGATTACGGCAAGGAGCTGATGCCGTGATCCGCGCCGCGATCCTGGTCGCGCTGGTGGCGACCGCGGCCGCGGCCGAGACGGTGCCCGAGCCGGACGGCTATCGCGGAGAGCCCTATCGCAGTCCGGTCCCCGCGACGCTGCAGGGGGCCGAGGTCATCGACATCGACCGCGCCATCGCCTTGCACGACCAAGGCGCGGCCTTCTTCGATGTGCTGCCCCGCAAGACCCGCCCCGAGGGACTGCCCGAGGGCACCATCTGGAACGAACCTGTCCATGACACGATTCCCGGCGCGTTGTGGCTGTGGGACACCGGCTATCAGGCGCTGGCCCCGGCCGAGGAGGCGCGCCTGCGCGACGGCCTGACCCGCGCGCAGGCCGATGATCCGGACCGGCCGCTGGTGCTGTTCTGCCGGACCGACTGCTGGATGAGCTGGAACGCCGCGCGCCGCGCGGTCGAGTGGGGCTTCGACCCGGTCCTGTGGTTCCCCGGCGGCACCGATGCCTGGGCCGCGGCCGGACGGCCGATGGTCACCGCGGAACCTGTTGCCCCGTGAAGCTGCCGAAGGCGCGCGGCCCCGACGGCATCGCGATGTCCCGCGTCACGCTCAGGCTGGCGGCGTCCAGCACGACCAGGCTGTCCGATTCCCAATTGGCCACCGCCACGCCGCTGCCGTCGGGCAGGGGGGCGATGCCCTCGGGATAGTCGCCGACGTGGACCGTCGCCAGGACCTCCAGCGTGGTGGGATCGAAGACCGTGACGGTGCCGTCATACTGGTCGGTGACGAAGCCGCGCCCGGCGGCGAAGGCCACCGCATAGGGGTGGCTGCCCGTCGCCACGCTGCCGATCAGCACGCCCCGCACCGGGTCGATGACCGACACGCGATCTCCCTGCACGTCGGCGGTATAGATCCGCCCGTCATGGAAGGTGATGCCGAAGGGATGCGCGCCCGCGGTCGCAACGCGGTGCCGCAGCGCTCCGGTGGCCGCGTCGAAGATGCTGACCTGATCGGCGTCGCGATCGGCCGTGGCGACGGTCAGCCCATCCGCGCTGAGCGCGACGCCGGCGGGTGCCGCGCCGGTGGGGGCGGTCCAGACCGGCCGCAGCGCCGCATCCAGCCGGGTCAGCCGGGCGTCGAACCAATGCGTGACGAAGACCGCGCCCCCCGCCGCGGCCAGCCCGAAGGCCCCCGCCCCCAGATCCGCCTGCGCCAGGGGCGCCAGCGCCTCGTCCAGCACGTGCAGGCGGCCTGTATCGGCGGCGATGACATGGACGCGCCCGGTCGCCGGATCATAGGCGACCGGGGCCGGGGCGTCCGGCAGCTCGGCCTGCGCCACGATGGACCCGGTCGCCAGGTCCACCGCCGCGACCGCATCGCCGTTCTGCGCCGTGACGAAGGCCAGATCGGCCGCCTGGACCGGCGCCGCCAGCCACAGCACCAGCCAGGCGGCGCGCATCTATTCGACGCGGCCGAACCGTTCGGCCAAGGCATCCAGCCCGGCCGTGTAGATGCCGTCGACACCGGCGATGGCCGCATCGTCGTTCAGTTCGGCCGGGGGATCGTTGTTCGGAAAGCCGCGATAGAAACCGCCCTTCCAGGTGACCTCGGCCTTGCCCTCGGCGTTCTTGACCTGCAGCGTCGAGGAGTAGTTCGTGACCGGCAGAACCGCCGTGTCGACCTCGGTGATCATGTACTTGTAGCTCATCTTCTCGGGGTCGATGGCCATCAGCTGTTCGGTGATGGTCGGATCGCCCGGCGCGGCAAGGGTCAGGACGCGCGTCGATTCGTCCGGCACGTCGGCCGCGGCCCCCTCCGGCGTCATCGCGGTGGACGCGACCGCCGGATGCCAGCTCATGTCGTCGAACCGTCCGATGACCTCCCAGACCTCGGCCGGGGTCGCGTCCAGCACCACGCTCTGTTCGGTCTTCAGGCGCGAGGGGCCATGCGCACCCGCCATGCCGCTCATCGCCACCACCGCGCCCAGGGCGCAGGCCAGCATCCTCGTCGTCCTCATCCGTCCGTATCCTCCGCCATTCCGCGCGCCGCGACGGGGCGGGCCGGGGCCGGTCGCGTCGCGATGCGTCTCATGGGAAAACCATGCGCGCCGGTCCCCGCGCGCGTCCATAGGACCAAAGGCGTAGAGGCCTAAGACCTTGGGTGCAGTCAAAACTTCCCGACCGAAACGGGAACAATAACCGGCTTGCCGGAGCGCGAATCGAGCCTCACCATGACCCCAGGGAGAGGAAAAATGTTCAAGGGAATCATAGGACTTTTGGCGGGTGCCGCGGCACTGGCCCAGCCCGCTGCGGCCCAGGCCCCCGAGCCGGTCCAGATCCGCGCGGCCGTGCTGCGCGTCGATGATCCGGGCCTGCCGCCGATTTCCCGGCTGGACCTGCCGCCCGAGGATCTGGGCTTTGCCGGTGCGCGCCTGGCGATCGAGGACAACGACACGACCGGCCGTTTCATGGGCCAGGACTTCGAGGCCGAGGAGATCGCGGCCACCCCCGACACGGCCGCGTCCGAGATGGACCGTCTGCTGTCCGAGGGAGTGCAGTTCGTGGTGGTCATGGCCGACGACGCCACCACGCTGGCCCTGGCCGACCAGGCCGGCGACCGCGCGATGATCCTGAACGCCATGGCGCGGGGCGACGCCCTGCGCGGCGCGGACTGCCGCTACAACACGATCCATGTCGCGCCAAGCCGCGCCATGCTGACCGACGCCATGGCGCAGTTCCTGATGTGGAAGAACTGGCCGCGCTGGTTCCTGATCCATGGCAGCCACCCCGAGGATCAGGCCCTGGCGGAGGCTTGGCGCCGCAGCGCCGCCAAGTTCGGCGCCCAGATCGTCGAGGAGCGGGAATACACCGATACCGGCGGCGCGCGGCGCACCGACAGCGGGCATGTCCAGGTGCAGGCGCAGATGCCCGTCTTCACCCAACGCGCCGCCGATCACGACGTGGTCCTGACCGCGGACGAGGCCGACGTGTTCGCCGCCTATCTGCCCTATCTGACCTGGGAGCCGCGCCCCGTCGCGGGGTCGTCCGGCCTGGTGCCGCGCAGCTGGCATCCCGCAATGGAGGCCTGGGGCGGCACGCAGTTCCAGAACCGATTCGAGCGGCTGGCCAACCGCCCCATGCGCGAGGAGGATTATCAGGCCTGGCTGGCCCTGCGCCTGATCGGCGAGGCCGCGACGCGGACCGGGTCGGGCGAGCCGCAGGCGCTGAAGGAGTTCATCCTGTCGCCCGATTTCGACGTGGCAGGCTTCAAGGGCCAGGCCCTGACCGTGCGCGACTGGGACCACCAGATGCGTCAGCCGATCCTGCTGACCACGGGGGTTCTGACCACCTCGGTCAGCCCGCAGGACCAGTATCTTCACCAGACCAGCCAGCTGGACACGCTGGGGGTCGACCGTCCCGAAACCGAATGCCAACTCCCCGAGGTTCCATGAGACAGATACTCTCTGCCACGGCCGGTCTGGGCCTGCTGCTGTCGGCGGATGCCGCCCTGGCCAACCGCGTCTTCGTCAGCAACGAACGCAGCAACGACGTCACCGTCCTGGACGGCACGACCTTCGAGGTGATCGGCACCTATCCGGTCGGCAACCGGCCGCGCGGCATCACCATCAGTCCCGACGGGACCGAGCTGTATGTCTGCGCCTCCGACGACAACCTGGTGCGGGTGTTCGACCCCGCCACCATGGAGGAGATGCACACGCTGCCCTCGGGGCCGGACCCCGAGCTGTTCGTGCTGCACCCGTCGGGCAACCCGCTGTTCATCGCCAACGAGGACGACAACATCGTCACCGTCGTGGACGTCAAGACCCGCGAGGTCCTGGCCGAGGTTCCCGTGGGCGTCGAACCCGAGGGCATGGGGGTCAGCCCGGACGGCCGCGTCGTCATCAACACGTCGGAGACGACGAACATGGCGCATTTCATCGACACCGAGACCTTCGAGATCACCGCCAACGTGCTGGTCGACAGCCGCCCGCGATTCGCCCAGTACACCGCCGACGGCTCCAAGCTCTACGTGACCTCCGAGATCGGCGGCACGGTCAGCGTCATCGACCCGGCCACCCAGACCATCACCAAGAAGATCAGCTTCGAGATCCCCGGCGTCCTGCCCGAGGCGATCCAGCCGGTCGGCGCGCGGGTGACGGCGGACGGCAGCAAGCTGTTCGTGGCGCTGGGACCCGCCAACCGCGTCGCGGTGATCGACGCCGCCACCGACGAGGTGACTGACTATCTGCTGGTCGGGCAGCGCGTCTGGCAGTTGGCGCTGAGCCCGGACGAAAAGTACCTCTATACCACCAACGGCAACTCGAACGACGTGTCGATCATCGACGTGGCCGCGAACGAGGTGGTGCGCTCGGTTCCCGTGGGCCAGCAGCCCTGGGGCGTGGTGGTGGCGCCGAACTGACCCATTCGAAGACCTGACGATAGTGAAGGAGATAGCGATGACCCTGCCCACCGCCCTGATTCCCGGCGCCGCCCTGGCCCTGTTGCTGGCCGCCCCGTTCGCGGCACCCGTCCTGGCCCAGGACACGGCCGCCCCCGCGGCCGAGGCCGCGGAGGAGGATGACGACGATGCGGAGGAGGAGGGCGCCGCCGACGCGGGCGTCCACGAGGCCGCGGGCAAGTTCGACTTCGGCTTTGCCGGGGTCCTGGCACGCGACAACCGGGTCGATCTGGCGCCGCTGACGCTGGCCTCGGGACAGCCGGTCGCTTCGTCCGAGTACACGATCAAGTCGGGCGGCTACTATCGCATCGACATCACCGCCGACGGCAGCCAGGAGCTGGCCCTGTCGGGCGGCGACTTCTTCCGGTCGGTGTGGGTCAACGAGATCGTCATCGAGGACATCGAGATCCGCCCAATGGGCGTGCACAGCATCGAGTTCGATGCCGGCGGCACGGCCAGCGTCAGCTTCATCGCCATCGTGCCGGGGCGCTACACGCTGTCGGTGCCGGGGTCCTCGGGCGACACGCTGCAGGCCGTGTTCAACATCCAGTGACGCCCGCGCTGGAGATCGTCGATGTCAGCCACCACTTCGGCGCCGTGCAGGCGCTGAGGTCGGTGTCGCTGACGGTGCCGCGGGGCGGGTTCACCGCGCTTCTGGGCGTGAACGGTGCGGGCAAGACGACGCTCTTCTCGCTGATCACGCGGCTCTACAACAACCGCTCGGGGGTGATCCGGGTGGGCGGGCATGACCTGCGGCGCGAGCCTCGGCGGGCGCTGGCCCGGCTGGGCGTCGTGTTCCAGAGCCGCGCGATGGACGCGGACCTGACGATCCGGCAGAACCTGATCTATCACGCCAGCCTGCACGGCATTCCCGGCCGGCTGGCCCGCCCGCGCATCGCGGAGGTGCTGGCCCAGGTCGATCTGGCCGACCGGGCCGAGGCCCGCGTCACCGCCCTGTCGGGCGGCCAGGCCCGCCGCGCCGAGATCGCCCGCGCGCTGATCCACCGCCCGGACCTGCTGCTGCTGGACGAGGCGACGGTGGGGCTGGACGTCAAGTCCCGCGCCGAGGTCCTGGCCCTGACCCGCCGCCTGATCGAGCGTGACGGCGTCTCGGCGCTCTGGGCCACGCATATCATGGACGAGATCGCCCCCGACGACGATCTGGTCGTGCTGCATCAGGGCGCCGTCCTGCGGCAGGGCCGCGCGGCGCAGATCGCGGGCGGGCAGGGCCTGACCCGCGCTTTCCTGGACATGACGGGGGTCGCGCCATGAGCCATCCGACCGCGCGGGCCGGTGCCTGGGTCACCGCCTTTCTGGGCATTGCGCGCCGCGAGATGCTGCGCTTCCTGAACCAGCGGGGGCGGTTTCTGGCCGCGCTGGTGCGCCCGCTGGTCTGGCTGTTCATCTTCGCGGCCGGATTTCGGGCCGTGCTGGGACTGTCGATCACGCCGCCCTATCAGACCTATGTGCTCTACGAGGTCTACGTCACGCCCGGCTTGGTCGCGATGATCCAGCTGTTCAACGGCATGCAGTCGTCGCTGTCGATGGTCTATGACCGCGAGACGGGCGCGATGCGCACCCTGCTGGTCAGCCCCTTCCCGCGGTGGTTCCTCTTGGGGTCCAAGCTGGTGGCGGGGGTGGTGGTGTCGGTGGTGCAGGTCTTCACCTTCCTGGCCATCGCGCGGTGGTGGGGCATCCGGCCACCGCTCTGGGGTTATGCCGCGGTCGTGCCGGCGCTGATCCTGTCGGGGCTGATGCTGGGGGCGATGGGGCTGTTCCTGTCCAGCGCCATCCGCCAGCTGGAGAATTTCGCGGGGGTGATGAACTTCGTGATCTTCCCGATGTTCTTCGCCTCCTCCGCGCTATACCCCCTGTGGCGCATGCGCGAGAGCAGTCCGCTCCTGCACGACATCTGCCTCTACAACCCCTTCACCCACGCGGTGGAGCTGATCCGGTTCGCGCTCTATCTGCAGGTGAACTGGACCTCGCTGACGGTGGTCCTAGGATGTTTGGCGGGGTTCTTCGGCGCGGCCGTCTTCATGTATGATCCGCAGAAGGGCCTCTGGGCCCGCCGCAAGGGAGGACCCGCATGATCCGCATCACCCTGACGCTGGCGCTGCTGGCCGGTCCCGCCATGGCCGCGTCGGGCACCGATCCCGACTGGCCCTGCATCCAGCGCCTGCAGCCGCACCTGTCGATGGGCCAGGTCTGGACCGGGCCGATCCCCGACGACGCGACGCTGGCCTTGGCGCGCGACCCGCAGATCGCCCGGCTGGCCGAGCGACTGGAGCAGCGCCGCCTGCCCCTGGAGACCGCCGAGGCCGAGATCGCCGATTACGCGTCCCAGGCCCCCGACACGCATCTGGTCGCGCTGATGCAGGCGATCTTCGACCGCATCGACACCGATCGTGGCGCGCTGATCGCGGGCATCGCGCGCTATGGCCGCGCGCAGGTCGCGCTGTCCGACCGGATCGAGGCCCGCCGCGCCCGCATGGCCGAGCTGGAGGCCGCCGCCGCCCCCGATTTCGACGCCATCGACGCCGAGGAGGAGGGGCTGGACTGGGACAGCCGCGTCTTCACCGAACGCCAGCAGTCGCTGACCTATGTCTGCGAGACGCCGGTGATCCTGGAACAGCGCGTCTTCGCTCTGGGCCGCGCCATCGCGGGCCATCTGGACTGACGCGCCCTCAGCGCCCCTGCGCCAGGCGCAGCACCGCGTCATGGTCGCGGTCCAGCCGCCCGGCCAGGCCGTCGCCCACCGCCTCGTCCAGGATCTGCCGGAACAGCGCGGCGTCGGGTCCGTAGTCGGCCGCCTTGGCGCGCCACTTGCGCAGCAGCACCGGCACCAGCGGCCAGAAGAACGGCCCCGCCGCCACCCGATAGGCCATCAGCGCGTTGCGATACATGTAGAAGACCTTCCACATGGGCCGCAGCACCAGGCCGCTGGCCCCCTGCTGGGCCGCGGTGTCATGGTCGAACCGCACCCCGGGGGCAAAGCCGATGCGCAGCCCGCGCCGCCGCATCACCAGCGTGTAGAGCTGATCGTCGCCATAGATGAACAGGCGCGGATCGGGCAGGCCGGCCTCCTCCAGCGCGCGGCGCGACAGGAACAGGCCGACGAAGCTGCTCATGTCCACGGGCGTGACCGGGGCGCCGTCGGCATAATCCGCGTCGCGCAGATGGAACCCCCGCCGCCCCCGGCCCAGGGGCATGCGCGCCAGCGTCCGCAGGAACGCGCCCGGATTCCAGAACGGGTTGCGATAGGGGCGGTTCATCTCGCAGATGCGACCGTCGGGGTGGCGCACGGCGGCGCCGATCGCGTCCCATCCCGTCAGGTCCATGGCGCGGAACGCCGCGATCGCGCCCGGCGCGGGGCGGCCGTCATCGTCCATCACCACGATCCACTCCGCATCGGTCCGGTCTCGGGCGATCTGCATGCCGACGTGAAACCCGCCCGCCCCGCCCAGGTTGCGGGCGCTGCGATGCAGGATCAGGCGCGGATCCTCCAGCGTCCGAAGCCAGTCCGCCGTCCCGTCATCCGAGGCGTTGTCCACCACGATCACCGTCTCCAGCGGCTCGGCCAGAAGCCGCGCGACGGTCGTCCTCAGCTTGTCCAGCCGCGCATGGGTGACGACGACGGCGGCCATTCGGAACGGGGTCATGGGGTCTCTCGGCTGGGAGGGCGTGGCGCGGGCCTAGCATGGGCGGGGCTTGGCGGGCAACCGCGGCCCGACGGGCGGAACTTGGAGCAGGCCGGCCTTTTCGGGCAAAGACGGGCTGACAAGCCGCGCGCTTGGACATAGACAGCAGGCTGACCACACCCCGAGGCGGCGATGAAGATTGAGACCACACCCCTTTCAGGCGTCCTGATCCTGACTCCGGCGCGGCACGGGGATGCGCGGGGCTTCTTTTCGGAGAGCTGGAACCGCCGGACCCTGCGCGAGGCGGGGCTGGACCTGCCGGACTTCGTGCAGGACAACCATTCGCTGTCGCGCCAGGCAGGCACGCTGCGCGGGCTGCATTATCAGGCCCCGCCCCATGCGCAGGGCAAGCTGGTGCGCTGCGGGCGCGGGCGGCTGTTCGACGTGGCCGTCGATGCGCGGCCGGACAGCCCGACCTATGGCCGGTGGTTCGGCACCGAGCTGAGCTTCGAGAACGGGCGTCAGCTGTGGATTCCGGCAGGCTTCCTGCACGGTTTCGCGACGCGCGAGGACGACACCGAGGTCGTCTACAAATGCACCGACCATTACGACCGGGCCGCCGACGGCGCCGTCGCCTGGGACAGCCTGGGCATCGACTGGGGCGTCTCGGACCCGGTCCTGTCGGACAAGGACCGCGCGGCACCGGCCTTCGCGGATTGGAAATCACCGTTCGGGGACATGGCATGAAGATACTGATCACAGGCGGCGCGGGCTTCATCGGCTCGGCCGTGGTAAGGCTGGCGATGGTCCGCGGGCATGAGGTTGTGAACCTGGACGCGCTGACCTATGCCGCCAACCTGGCCAATGTCGCCGAGGTCGCGGACCTGCCCGGCTATGCGTTCGAGCAGGCCGACATCCGCGACCGCGCGGCGCTGGACCGCATCCTGGCACGGCATCGCCCCGACGCGATCATGCATCTGGCCGCCGAGAGCCATGTGGACCGCTCCATCGACGGCCCCGCGGCCTTCATCGAGACGAACGTGATCGGCACCTTCAACATGCTGGAGGCGGCCCGCGCCTACTGGACCGCCGAGGGCCGCCCCGAGGGGTTCCGCTTCCACCACATCTCGACCGACGAGGTCTTCGGCTCCCTGGGCGAGACGGGGCAGTTCACCGAGACGACCCCCTACGACCCGCGCAGCCCCTATTCGGCCAGCAAGGCGGCGTCGGACCATCTGGTGCGGGCCTGGGCCGAGACCTACGGCCTGCCGGTCGTGCTGACGAACTGCTCGAACAATTACGGCCCCTACCACTTCCCCGAGAAGCTGGTGCCGGTGGTGATCCTCAAGGCGCTGGCGGGCCAGCCGATCCCCGTCTACGGCGACGGCGGCAACGTCCGCGACTGGCTCTATGTCGAGGATCATGCCGACGCGCTGCTGCTGGTCCTGGAGAAGGGCCAGCTGAACCGCAGCTACAATATCGGCGGCGCGAACGAGGCCCGCAACATCGACCTTGTGCGCACCATCTGCGCGCATATGGACGACATGAACCCCGCCGGCGCGCCGCATGAGCGGCTGATCACCTTCGTGACCGACCGGCCCGGCCATGACCGCCGCTATGCGATCGACCCGACCCGCATCCGCGACGAGCTGGGCTGGCGCCCCTCCGTCACCGTCGAGGAGGGGCTGCGCCGCACCGTCGCCTGGTATCTGGAGAACCGCGACTGGTGGCAGCCGCTGCTGGAGCGGGACGGCGTGGGCAAGCGGCTCGGGGCGGCCTGATGGACGGACTGCTGGTCTTCGGCCGGACGGGACAGGTCGCGCAGGAGCTGGCCGCGCTGGCGCCGGGGGCGACCTTCCTGGGCCGCGACCGGGCGGACCTGACCGACCCCGTGGCCTGCGCCGCGGCCATCCGCGACGCGCGGCCCCGCGCGGTGATCAACGCCGCCGCCCATACCGCCGTGGACCGGGCCGAGACGGAGGCCGACGCCGCGAGGCTGGTCAATGCCGAAAGCCCCGCCGCGATGGCGCAGGCCTGCGCGGCCCTGGGCGTTCCGTTCCTGCATGTCTCGACCGATTACGTCTTCGACGGCGCAGGCGACGCGCCGCGCGCCGAGGATGCGCCGACCGGGCCCCTGGGCGTCTATGGCGCGACCAAGCTGGCCGGAGAGCAGGGCGTGGCCGCCGCGGGCGGCAACTGGGCCGTGATGCGGACCTCCTGGGTCTTTTCGGCCCATGGCGCGAACTTCGTGAAGACGATGCTGCGCCTTGGCGCCGAACGGGACGTGCTGCGCGTGGTCGCCGACCAGGTCGGCGGCCCGACGCCCGCCGCCGACATCGCGGTCGCGCTGCTGCGCATGGCGCGGATCATGCGCGACCGGCCCGACACGACGGGCGGGATCTATCACTTCGCGGGTGCGCCGGACGTCTCCTGGGCCGATTTCGCGCGCCGCATCATGGAGCGCGCGGCGCTCTCGGCGCAAGTCGAGGATATCGGCACGGCCGACTATCCCACCCCGGCCCGGCGACCGCAGAATTCGCGCCTCGATTGCGGGCGCATCGCCCGCGACTTCGGGATCGGGCGCCCCGATTGGCAGGCCGGCTTGGACCGGGTGCTGCAGCAGATGAAGGACAGGACATGACACAGCGCAAGGGCATCATCCTGGCGGGCGGATCGGGCACGCGGCTCTATCCGATCACGATGGGCGTGTCGAAGCAGCTTCTGCCGCTTTATGACAAGCCGATGATCTATTACCCGATCACGGTGCTGATGCTGGCGGGCATCCGCGACATCGCCATCATCACCACCCCCGAGGATCAGGCGCAGTTCCAGCGCCTCCTGGGCGACGGCGGCCAGTGGGGCATCCGCTTCACCTACATCGTCCAGCCCAGCCCCGACGGACTGGCCCAGGCCTATATCCTGGCCGAGGATTTCCTGGACGGCGCGCCCTCCGCGATGGTGCTGGGCGACAACATCTTCTTCGGGCACGGCCTGCCCGAATTGCTGGCCGCGGCGGATGCGCGCCCCGCGGGCGGCACGGTCTTCGGCTATCGCGTGTCGGACCCCGAGCGCTATGGCGTGGTCGATTTCGATGAGACCATGCAGGCCCGCGCCATCGTCGAGAAGCCCTCGGTGCCGCCCTCGGACTATGCGGTCACGGGCCTCTACTTCCTGGACGGCAGCGCGCCCGAACGCGCCCGCGCGGTCCATCCGTCCGAGCGTGGCGAGTTGGAGATCACGACGCTGCTGGAGAGCTATCTGCACGAGGGCAGCCTGCAGGTCGAGCGCATGGGCCGGGGCTTCGCCTGGCTGGATACCGGCACCCATGCCAGCCTGCTGGACGCGGGCAATTTCGTGCGCACGCTGGAGAACCGCCAGGGCCTGCAGACCGGCTGCCCCGAGGAGATCGCCTTCGAGGCGGGCTGGATCAGCGCCGATCAGCTGCGCGCGCGCGCCCAGAGCTTTCGCAAGAACGATTACGGCGCTTATCTGCTGCGCCTGATCGACTGACGCATCCCAGAAAGAGCATCCCGTCCATGTCCACCCCCGCCACCCGCCCCGCCACCGCCGCCGACCATCTGTCGGCCGGCATCGCCGAGGCACGCGCCATCTACGAGCGGCTGTTCCCCGACCGCACGCTGCATTTCGTGCTGTCGCAGGGCAACGACCCGATGAGCGCGCATCCGCAGGTTATCGAGGGTCCGCACGTGCCTCGTCCGCAGGACCTGGGGCCTGACTATCTGGGCACGATCACGCGCCCGGGCACCGGCCCGAACGCCCCCGAGGTGACGATCCGCTTGGCCATCCCGCGCGCGCCCAACCCGGCCGAGCAGAAGCGGACCGACGCGCCCTGGCGCCCCATGCGCGGGCTGGGGCGTCTGTTCCGCGTCAGCCCCATGGCCTATGAGCGAGTTCGCTTTCGTGCCGAAATGCTGCGCAAGCGGCGCGCCGAGCGACACCACGACCACCGCCCGCTGCCCTTGGGCCGGGGCTGGGATGCCATCGCGCACCCCGAGGCGCCCGAGACCGGACAGCGTCCCGCGATCCTGATCGGGATGCACTGGCTGGAGGTCGGCGGCGCCGAGAAGCTGGGCTTCGACACGGTGAACTGGGCGCTGGAGGCCGGGCTGCGGGTCTTCGTCGTGGCTTCGGTCCCGGCGCTGCAGCGGCTGGCGGGGCGGTTGCCCGACCATCCCGACATCACCTTCATCCGGCTGGACCGCTATCTGCCGCATCACCTGTGGCCGCGCTACGTCGAGCGCCTGGCCTTGGCCGAGAACATCCGCGCCATCCACATCCACCATTGCACGCCGCTCTACGAAAGCCTGCCGATGGTGCGCGCGCGCCTGTCTTGGATCACGGTGATCGACAGCACCCACATCGTGGAACATGCCAATGGCGGCTATCCGCGCATCTCGGGCGTGTGGTCGAACTATCTGGACGTGCAGCATGTCATCAGCGGAGAGCTGGTGCGCTATCTGCGCGACCGCTTCCTCGCCGCGCCGGACCGGGTACGCCTCGGCCGGATGCTGGACCGCGAGGATCAGCCGCGCGCCCTGCCGCCCCTGCGCCTCGAGGCCGGGCAGAAGACCCTGCACGCGACCTTCATCGGCCGCCTCTACTATCAGAAGCGTCCGGTCGTGGTGGTCGAGACGCTGCGCGCGCTGGCGGCCTGGGCCAAGGGCGCAGGCGTCGCCTTCACCGCCACCATGGTGGGCGAGGGCCCGTTCGAGCATACGGTGACCGCGCTTCTGCGCCGATACGGCCTGTCTTCGGTCGTGACCGTGCTGCCGGGCAATGCCGACATCCCGGCGCTGCTGGGGCGGTCGGACATCCTGCTGCTGCCCTCCAGCAACGAGGGTCTGGCGCTGGTCTGCTACGAGGCCGTGCAGCACGGCTGCATCCCGATCTCGACCCGCGTGGGGTCCCAGGACGAGGTCCTGCCGGACGACCTGCTGGTCGAGATGGAGCCGCGCGCGGCGGTGCGCGGCACCGTGCGCGCCGTGGACCGGCTGTGGCGCGACGCGGCCTTCCTGGCCCGCCAGAAGGAGGGGCTGCATGCGGCCTTCGAACGGCTGCGCGCCGACCCGACCGCGAAGGAGGTGCTGATGCCCCTCTATCGCCGGATCGCCGAGAGCGGAGCGTGACCCGATGAGCGTGCTGACCATGACCGCCGCCGTGATCGTGACCTTCAACCGGTCGGACAAGCTGATGAAGGTTCTGGACGCGCTGGCGGCCCAGACCCGGCGGCCCGACGTTGTGATCGTCGTCGACAACGCCTCGACCGACGACACGCCCGAGCGGGTCGCCGCCCGCGCCGCCGCGGACCCCAGCATCCGCCATCTGCGCCTGCCCAAGAACGTCGGCGGGGCGGGGGGCTTTCACGCCGGGATGACGGCCGCCTATCAGCTGGGCGCGCAGTTCTTCTGGATCTCGGACGACGACGCCTATCCGAACCCGGACGCGCTGGAGGCGCTGCATGACGCGTTGTCGGGCTTCGAAGCCGATACCGGCTGGCGGCCCAGCTTCGCCTGTTCGCGCGTCGAGTGGATCGACGGCACGCTGTGCGAGATGAACACCCCGCGGCCGGTCTGGGACTGGGCGCGCTTCGTGCGGCCTGACCGGGCCTGGGCGCTGGTGGACAGCGCGTCCTTCGTGTCGGTGATGATCCCGCGTTGGGCGCTGACCGAACACGGCCTGCCCATCGCGGATTACTTCATCTGGTTCGACGACGCCGAATACACCCGCCGCATCGCGCGCAGCTATCCGGGCATCTTCGTGCCCGAAAGCGTGGTCGTGCATGACACGCCCGACAATCGCGGCGTGAACTTCGGCCTGATCGACGAGAAGAGCCTGTGGAAGTTCCGCTATGGCGCCCGCAACGAGACCTCGTGGCGGCGCCGCGAGATGGGGCTTGTGGGGGTGCTGGCCTATGCCTATGGCGTGCGTCGGCAGATGAAGCAGGGCCATGTGCCCGGCCGCATGCGGCGCGACATCTATCGGGCCATCCTCCGGGGCCTCGGCTTCCGCCCCGCCATCGACCGCTTCTGACGCATCCTGATCGAGACGACCGACCCCATGAGCGACCGCAAGACCCTCTATCTTCACATCGGCGTCCACCGGACGGCGACCACCGCCATCCAGGCGACGATGTTCCGCAACTGGAAGACCTTCCGCGACCGGGGTATCCTCTATCCCCTGGGGGTGGAGCGCCATATCGGCACGTTCAACAACATCTTCTTCGGCAGGACGACCGCCCAGGCCGTCGCCACCGACCTGGTGCAGCGCGCCGCCGCCCATCCCGTGCCCATCCACACCGTCGTCATGAGCGACGAGGATGTCAGCATGCGGCGCGACCTCAGCCCGCTGCGCGCCTTCGCCGATCATTTCGACGTCAAGGTGATCTTCGCGATGCGCCGCCAGGACCTGTGGCTGGAGAGCTGGTGGGCGCAGAACGTCAAGGGGCAGTGGGATCGCCGCTACTGCCACATGCCCTGGCCGGAATTCCTGGATCGGCGGGCCGACTTCCACTGGATCGACTACGCCGCCTATATCGACCAGATCGAGCAGGTCTTCGGCGCGGGCAGCGTCAAACCCTACGTCTTCGAACGCGGGCAGATGCCGCGCGGCCCCATCGCGGCCTTCTGCGAGCAGTTCGGCTTTCGCGATGCGGCCTCGCTGGTCAAGGCGGGGGGCGAGAACATCAGCCTGACGCCCGAGGTGTCGGAGTTCGTGCGCCACCTTCCGCTGATCGACGCGCCGATGCAGCTGCGCCTGCGCCTGATCGCCATGGCCGAGGCGGTGGACCGCCGCGTGCGCACCGAAAGGCCGGTGACGCTGATGATCCCGCACGATCAGCGCGTGGCGATCATGAACCAGTTCGAACCGGGCAACCGCCGCATCGCGCAGCGCTTCTTCGGGCGCGACCAGCTGTTCCTGGAACCGCTGCCCGGGGCGGATGCGCCGGTGACCACGCCCGCGCTGCCCTATGGCTCGACGCAGGTGATGACGCGGCTGGTGTCGCCCTTCGTCTCCGACATGATCGGCAGTCTGAGCAAGGACTGATCAGCCCCGGCGCTTGTCGCGCAGCGCCCGCGCGCGGTCCAGCGCCGCCAGGGCCTGCTGCGGCCGGTCCATGGCCGCCAGCGCCAGGCTGCGCGTCTCCAGCAGGTCGCTCAGCGGAAAACGCTTCAGCCCGGCCTCGCAGACCCGCAGCGCCAGGCCGGGGCGGCGGCGCATCAGCGCCTCGCGGGCCAGCATCCGGTGATACCGGATCGTCTCCTTGCGGGCGCGGATGGCCTTCTGGAACGCGGGCTTCGAGAAGCTGCCGTCGATGATCTGCCGCGTCAGCGGCTTCAGCAGCCCGGTCTGGATCAGCATCGGCGGCACGCCGTGCCCGCCCGCCGGGACCGGCATCAGCATGACGCGGCCGGTCTGCTCGAACCGCGCGGCATGGCGCAGGTCGGCCCTGTCGAAATTGTCGAAGAAGACGAAGCCCTGCGCGGCCTGGGCCAGGCCCGCCGGCCCGTCCGAATAGGGCAGCGACCAGTCGCGGGCGCGGCCATTGGCATAGCGCCGCTCCCACGGCACGACGCGGCCGTCCAGCGTGCTCTGCGGGCTGAAGGCGATCACTGTGGCGCCCGGCGCCAGCGGCGCGAAGGCCGCGGCGGCGAAACCGCCCATGGACCCGCCGGTCAGCACCACCCTGGCGAAGGAGGCGAAGAAGCCCTCGTCGCGCAGCGTCTCCAGCGCGGCGATCAGCGTGCGGTCACGATACCAGGATGTCTCGCGCGCGATCACGCCCAAGAGCGAATGGCCCTCGGACAGATAGAAGCGCGCGCCCCAGGTCGGGCGGCCGACATAGGCCTCCTCGGCCGGGCGCGCGGCATTGTCGAAGCTGACCACCAGCGTCGGGCCGCCGGGTTCGTATTGCAGCCGGTGGTCGCCCAGTTCGCGCGTGAAGGGCGACGACGGGTGGCGGCCCGGACCGGTGGGGCGGCCCATGGTCAGCAGGCGGCGCAGCATCGCGCTCAGACCGGCGACACGGCGAAGGCCGGCATCGCGCCGCCCTCCGCGCCGAAGCGGGCGGCGGTGTCCAGCGCCTCGCGGATGGTCACGTCCATGTCCAGATAGCGATAGGTGCCAAGCCGCCCGACGAAGGTCACCCCCGGCGTGGCACGGGCAAGGTCGATGTACTGCTCCAGCAGCGCCTTCTCCTCGACGAGGCGGATCGGATAGTAGGGCGTGTCGCCCGGCTCGGCCGCGCGGGAATATTCGCGATAGCAGACCGTGCCCTCGTGGCTCTCCCAGGGGCTGAAATGCTTGTGCTCGGTGATGCGGGTATAGGGCACCTCGCGGTCGCCAAAGTTCATCACCGCGCAGCCCTGATAGTCGCCGGTGTCGCTGAACCGCTCGAAATCCAGCGTGCGATAGCCGAGCCGGCCGAGGCGATAGTCGAAATACCCGTCCAGCGGACCCGACCAGAAGACGTGATCGGCCTCGGCCGCCATCTCGGGGCGGTATTCGGTCCCCAGTTCGACCGTGATGCGCGGATGGTCCAGGATCGCCGCGACCATGGCGGTGTAGCCGTCCTGCGGCATCCCCTGGAAGCGGTGGAAGAAGTAGTTGTCGTCGTAGTTGAACCGCACCGGCAGCCGCTTCAGGATCGACGCGGGCAGGTCGGTGGGCGAACAGCCCCACTGCTTCTCGGTATAGCCCTTGAAGAATGCCTCGTAGAGTTCTGGACCGACGAAGCGCAGCGCCTGTTCCTCGAAGGTCTGCGGGTCGGAGATGCTGGTGTCGGCCTTGCTCTCGATGAAGGCGCGCGCCTCGTCGGGGCGAAGGGTCGTGCCGAAGAACTGGTTGATCGTCAGCAGGTTGATGGGCAGCGAATGCACCCGGCCCTGCGCCGTCGTCTTGACGCGGTTCTGATAGGGCAGGAACCGCGCGAAGCGGTTGACGTAGTCCCAGACCCCCTCGTCGTCGGTATGGAAGATGTGCGGGCCATAGACATGCAGCATGACGCCCGTCGCGGCGTCGCGCTCTGTATGGCAGTTGCCGGCGATGTGGGGCCGCGCGTCGATGATGCGGCAGTCATGCCCGGCCTCGGCCAGTTCCCGCCCGATCACGGCGCCGGACAGCCCCGCGCCCACCAGAAGTATCTTCATTGTCCCGTCCTGTCCCGCGCGCGCCCGCAAGGGGCGGTCATGTCCCGTCTGCGCAGGCTATAGCCCAGCCTGCGGGGCGATCCAACCAAGCGCGTGTGGCACGGACGGCGGGCCCGGTCAGGCGGCGGCGGAAACGTGCTTGTGGTTGCAGATCCACGACCACGCGTCGCGCATCCCCTCCTCGAGGCCGATCGACGGGGTCCATCCGGTGGCGGCGCGGATGCGGTCGATGTCCAGCACCACCCGCGGCACGTCGAAGCCGCGGCCCGGCTTGTGCACGGGCGTCAAGCTGCGTCCGGTGACGCGGCCGGTCAGCTCGACGATCTCGCGGACCGAGGCGCCCGTGCCCGATCCGGCGTTGAAGCAGCCGTTGATCGGACGCTCCAGCGCCAGGGCCGTCAGGTCGGCCAGATCGCGGACGTGGACGAAGTCGCGCACCACGCTGCCGTCGCCCCAGACCTCGATCGGCTCGTCGCGGGCGATCTTCCACAGATAGGTGCCGATGATGCCCTGCAGCCCGCCATGGCCCTGGCGCGGACCGTAGGGGTTGGAGGCGCGCAGCGCGACATAGTCCAGCCCGTGCAGGTGCCGCTCCATGTGCAGATAGCGCTCGATCGCCAGCTTGACGATGCCGTAGCTGGAGATGGGGGCCTGGGGATGATCCTCGGGGACCGGATCGGTCTGCGGGATGCCGTAGACGGTCCCGCCCGAGGACAGGAACACCATCCGCCGGATGCCGCGTTCGCGCATCAGCTGCAGCAGGCGGACCGTGCCGATCAGGTTGCTGTCGATGTCGGCTATCGGGTCCAGGTTGGCGGTCGCCGGGACGGTGGTGCTGGCGGTGTGCACCACGGCCTCGACGCCCTTCAGCGCGCCGCGCAGCACCTCCGCGTCGCAGAAGCTGCCCTGCACGTACTCGACCCCCGGCAGGGGCGGCCGGTAGGCCTCGGGACGCAGGTCCAGCACGCGGACGCGGTGGCCGGCACTCAGCAGGCTGTCCACGATATGCGATCCGATGAAGCCGCAGCCGCCGATCACCAAGACTCGGTTCATAGAGGTCATCCATCTATCCGGGTGGGCCCAGTGGCCAACAGTTTCGCCTTGCCGTTGCAATCCGCCGGCCGCTTGTCCGCCGTCACATACCGCAAAAAACCGTGATTGCAAAGCCGCCCCTTGGTGCGCCATAAGCGCCGCGAACCCCGCGCAGGGCGAGTTGCCGTGGGACGGCGTGACTGAGGCGAAGGGCAAAGATGCTGATCATCCATGAACCGAAGGACGGCGCGCGCAGGCGTCTGCCCCAGTCCCTGCTGGATTCCGAGCCGCGTCTGGCCCTTGCCGGACCGGTGGATGCCTTCGACGGCGCGGGCGTCGCGGCGGCCTGGGGACGGGTCGGCGGCCCGGTCCTGCGCTTCACGCATGTCGGCGCCCCGCGCACCGCCTTCGCGGTCCTGCACGATTGCGCGGCACTGTGTCGGCCGCTTCTTGCCGAGACCTTCGCCGGCCTGCGCTATGTTCAACCCCGGGGCGAGACGCTGCCCGACGCTCCCGCCGCCGGCCAGGCCCGCGAGGTCGCCTGGAGCCATGGCGCCGACGGCATGGTCGCGGGCTTCGCGCTGGCGCCGCTGGTGGCCAGCAGCCCGCTGCTTCTTCCGCTGCTTCGACAGCTGGCCGCCGCGCCGCTGTCGGACGAGGTCCGATTCGCCCATCTGGGCGCCGCATTTGCAGGATACTGAATGACGCGTCTGAACGATCTGTGGACCACGCTGGCCGAACCGTCCGGCATCCTGGACGGGCGACCGGCCCATGACTTCGACCCGACCTTCTATCATCGGGCCTATCCCGATCTGGACGGCGACCTGCAGGCGCTGTCGGACCACTTCGCCAACCATGGCCGGGCCGAGGGGCGTCACGGCACCTATTACAGCCAGCTGCGCATGCAGGCGCCCCATATCGACGCCGCGCTGGCCGGGCTGGTCACCCATCCCGACCTCAGGGCGGCGATCGACGAGGGCGTGCCGGGCGCGCTGGAGCTGGCCTTCGAGCTGATCCAGCTGGGCGCGCCGGTCGACGCGCGGATCTCGGACTTCTCGATGGCGGCCTATCTGGAATGGTATCCCGACATCGGCGCGGCGCGGATGAACCCGCTGATGCACTATCTGCGCTTCGGCTCGGTCGAGGGGGGGCGGCGGACGCTGGCCGACCTGCGCAAGGGTCTGACGCCGGGCGGGCAGACCTATCGCCCGGAGCTGCCCACCGTGCTGATCTGCGTGCACGAGATGTCGCGCACCGGCGCCCCCGTCGTCGGCCGCGACCTGGTGCGCGAGGCCAGCCGCACCCACAACGTCGTGGTGGCCGCCCTGCGCGGGGGCGAGCTGCAGGAGCAGTTCCTGCCGCATTGCTGCGCCGTGCTGATCACCCAGAACCCGCTGCGCGAGATGCCCTATGTCAACGCCGAACCCTTCCGGCGGATCGACTTCGCGCTGCTGAACTCGGTCGAGTGCTCGCTGTTCATCCATCCGCTGGTGGCGCGCGACATCCCGTTCGCGGCCTATATCCACGAATATTCGGACTATACCTATCCCACCTGGAAGTCGCGCCACATGGCGGCCTTCTCCGACCTGCTGGTCTTCTCCTCGGATCATGTCCGCGACAGCTGGCGCGGGCGGCTGGCCGACGTGACCTTCGACGTGGAGGCCGACAGCACCATCGTCCCTCAGCATCCGCTGGTCGAGGGCGAGGTGACCGAGGACCGCCGCCTGGCCGCCCGCCGCAGGCTGTCGGGGGTGCTGGGCCGCGACCTGGACGGCGCCCGGCTGATCTGCGGCGCGGGCCATGTCCAGTGGCGCAAGGGCACCGACATCTTCGTGCAGGCCGCCCAGATCGCGCGCGACGCGGACCCCGACGCGGTCTTCGTCTGGATCGGGGACGGCCGCAACCATGAGGACATGGGCTTCGGCGTCTGGTTCGACTATCACCTGCGCCAGGCAGGGGCCGACCGCGCGGGGGGCAACCTGTTCTTCCTGCCGGCCGGGCCGCTCTATCCCGACGTGATGGACGCGGCGGACGCGATGTTCCTGTCCTCGCGGCTGGACCCGCTGCCCAACGTCGTCTTCGACGCGGCCCGCCGGGGGCAGCGCATCGTCTGCTTCGACGGCGCGACGGGCTTTGCCGACGACCGCTATGCCGGGTCCGACCGGATCATGCGCGTGCCCTATGCCGACCCCGCCGCCGCCGTCCGCGCGCTGCGGGCGCTCTCCGCCAAGACCGGCACGGCTGAGGCCGCGGAAGCCCCCGCCGCGCCGGGCCCGCTGCTGTTCGACCGGCTGCGCGGCGCGCTGCAGGACCGGCTGTCGCGGCAGCGCAACTTCCTGCTGGGCGAGACCCAGATCGACATCCCGCTGCTGTTCAGCAAGTCCGAGGCCGACCGCCCCCTGCGCGTCAAGGAGCGCGAGAAGCTGTTCCGCTATGGCCGCCGCCTGCTGTGGCGTGACCTGAAGGATGCCGAGGACACGCTGGCCGCCTCCGACAACTGGATCCACCGCCGCACCCGGCTGGAGCCCTACGCGACGATGGCCCCGGCAGACCCGGCCGTGCCGGACTATGCGATCCACGTCCACGCCTTCTACATTGACGACCTGCCCGACGACCTGCGACAGCGCGCGGCCTTCGCGCGCGCGCGCCGCATCGTCGTGACCACCGACAGCGCGGAAAAGGCCGACGCCATCCGCGCCATGGGCGAGGCCCAGGGCCTGACCATCGAGACCCTGCTGGTGCCCAACCAGGGACGCGACATCCTGCCCTTCCTGCAGCTGTTCGGCCCCGACGGCGCGGCCGGAGAGGAGCAGTTCTGGTGCCACCTGCACCAGAAGAAGTCGGTCCAGACCACCAGCCACGGCGACGTCTGGCGGCGCTTCCTGCATCGGGTCCTGCTGGGCGACGCCGAAGGGCTGTCCTCGGCGCCGGGGCTGATCGGGCGGGACGGGGTCGGCCTCGTCGCCCCGTTCGAGCCGCATTTCGTGCCGTGGGACGATTCGCGCCGCTGGCTGCCCGGCATCGCGGACCGCTTCGACGGGCCGATGCCCGACAACCCGCTGCTGTTCCCGGTGGGCAACATGTTCTGGACGCGGGCCGACGTGGCGCGGCGGATGCTGAACCTGTTCGGCCCGGACCATTCCTGGCCCAACGAGCCGATCCCCACCGACGGCACCGAGTTCCACCTGATCGAGCGCCTCTGGCCCGCCATGGCCGCCCAGGCCGGGCTGGAGTCGGTCTTCCTGCACAAGATGGATGAGGAAAGGGTCTGATTGGCCATGCATTGGCATGACGATCAGGGTAGATGAGATGAAAATTGCTGTTCACGTTGGGATGCACAAGACCGGCTCCACGGCGATCCAGAACTTCCTATGGCGATCGGACCTCGATGGTCTCGGCTATATGCCATGGACGGGCCCCAATCATTGCGGGCTGTTTATTCTGCTGTTTCAGGAGGAAAGCAGGCTAGCGGAGTATCACGGGTTCCGCGCGTTGGGCGATAGCTTCGTTAAAAATCTGCCTGCCATGCGCGATGAGTGGATGCACAAAACTGATGCTTATCTACGGTCATTCAAGGGAGATACAGTCGTCTTCTCAGCGGAAGACATCTCATGGCCGGGATTTAAAGACGCCGCCATGAATATGGTGTCGTTCTTCAAAACTTACTCGGATGACGTTTCAGGGTTCGGCTATGTTCGGGAAAGCCGGTCATTCTGCCGAAGCGCGTATCAACAGTATTTGCAAGGTGCAGACGTTCACCGGCTAAACTTCGACCATCTGTGGCCCAACTATCGCGGGCGTTTCGAGCATTTGGACGAGGCGTTTGGCGGGGGCAAGCTAGAGCTGCGAATTTTTGATCGCCATTCGCTTCATAATGAAGATGTCGTTCAGGATTTCTTGTCGCAACTTGGCTATAACACCTCTCACTTTGGCGGTGAGGAGGATAACAAATCGCTGTCCGCGGAAGCGACTGCCCTACTTTATGTGCAGCGGGAGTTCGGAGACGGCTTCGGTGCGCGCGGCGTGGGCGCATTTGCAAGAAACAAGACACTCATAGACGCGCTTTCTAAAATCGGACGTGGAAAGTTTGATTTTGATGATGAGGTCTGGAAAAGGGTTGAAGAGAAATATCAACTTGACATCAAATGGATTTCTGAACGGCTTGGAGTGAATTTTCCGGAGGGTATGCTTCTTGGTGCACGGAAAATTAAATCTGAAGATGATTTGGTCACTATCGCACTCGAAAGCGTTGTGGAACTGAAGAACGCGATTGCGTCAAAAGCTCTCACACATGACGCTCAAGACGGACAAAACGCCGTTCAACTGATCAACGCACTTAGGGCGCTCTCATAGGATCGCAGTCAGAGCAATGACAGCATCTCGCGTGCGGACATGCGGACGCAACTTCCGCTTGACGACGCGGGGCGTTTTGCCAATGCCTGTAACCCTGTCATGCAGACGGTCGCGGCGTGCGTCGCGGGTCCCTCGGGAGGAGGGGGCGGTCTGCGGGCGCCATGTTTGAGGTGAACTGTTCATGACGACCGCTTCGGAGAAGACCGCCCTGATCGTGCTGGGCATGCACCGTTCGGGGACATCGGCCCTGGCCGGGGTGCTGGGACAGCTGGGCGTCACCCTGCCGGCGGACCTGATGGACGCGGCCGAGATGAACGCCAAGGGCTTCTTCGAATCGAACCGCATCACCGGCCTGAACGAGCGTCTGCTGGCCAAGGCGGGCTTCACCTGGTGGGACCCGCGCCGCTTTCCCGCCGCGTGGTTCGACGGGCCCGACGCCGAGGCCCTGCTGGAAGAGGCGGTCGCCGCGCTGCAGGACGACTATGGCGACGCGCCCCTGTTCGTCATCAAGGACCCGCGCATCTGCCGCCTGATGCCCTTCTGGCTGCGCGCGCTGGAGCGGTTCGGCGCCCGCGTCCGCATCGTGCACACCCATCGCGGCCCCTGGGACGTGGCGGCCTCGCTGACCCGGTGGGCCGATTACGAGACCGAGTTCGGCCTGCTCCTCTGGGCGCGCCACGTCCTGGACGCCGAGGCCGAGAGCCGCGGCCTGCCCCGCAGCTTCACCAGCTATGACGCGCTGATGGGCGACTGGCGCGCCGTGGTCGAGGGCATCGCCGCCGATCTGGCGCTGGACTGGCCGCGCGCGCCCGCCGAGGCCGCGGCCGATATCGACGACTTCCTGTCGCGCGACCTTCAGCATTTCCGCGCCGCCAGCCCGACCGGCCCCGACGGGCAGGTCCTGCCGCCCATGCTGGCGCGGATCGAGGCGATCCTGCAGGCCTGGACCGAGGGGGGCGATCCCGCCGCCGGTCAGGACGGGCTGGACCGCCTGCGCGCGGCGATGGACGCGACCGGACCGCTGTTCGATCCGCTGGCGCTGCGCTCGGTTCATCGGGCGCGCGAGGTGCGCGAGGCGACGGCCCGGATGACGCGGATGCAGGCCGCTCAGGTCGAGGCCGCGGCGCGTGCCGTCGCGGACCGCGAGGCCCTGACCGCGAGGATCGCCGATCAGCAGGCGCTTCTGACGCGGGCGGGCCGCGACGGGGCGCAGCAGCAGGCGACCATCGCCGAGCTGTCGGGCCGGGTCCAGGCGCTGGACGGCCGGCTGCATGTGGCCCAGGTCCAGCTGCGCCAGCTGAGCGAGCAGCGCGCCCGCGAGATGCAGGAGCGGATGGCCCTGGCCATCGCGCTGGAGGACCCCGAGGCGATGTCGGACCGCCTGTCCGCGCTGACCGCGCGGGTCGAGCGTGCGACCGCGGCCCTGCGCGCCGAGGAGCGGCGGCTGCGCGCCGAATCGGACCGCCGCGCCGCCGAGGACGAGGCCCTGCGTCAGCGCCTGGCCGCCGCCGAGACCGCGCTGCGCGATGCCGACGCGGCCCGGCGCGAGGCCGAGGACAGCGGGCGACGGCGCGAGGCCGAGCTGCTGGCCAGCACCTCGTGGCGGGTCACGGCGCCGTTGCGGCTGCTGTCGCGCGGAGTGCGGGGGCTGCGCCGCTAGGCTGCCAGGGGCGCAGGTCGGCCTGCATCCAGGTGCCGTGCGCGGCGTTCGGGAAGACGATCCAGTCCTGGCCGAACCGGTCGGCGTGATCGGCTGCGACGCGGTGCTGCTCGTCCAGCGCGACCCCGGCGAAGGCGCCGTCGAAATCGTGCATCGTGTCGCCCAGCTGCAGGATGATCCGGTGATCGCGCTCGACCGCGGCGCGGCGCTCGGCCTTGGGCGGGCCGAACAGCAGCACCTGTTCGGCACGGACCTGCGGCAGGCCGAGGCGCGACAGCGTGGCGATGGTCGCCAGCTTGTTCTCCTCGAACCGGTCGGACAGGTAGAAGATCGTGACGCCCAGCCTGTCGGCCAGCGCGAAGAAATCGGCTGCGCCGGGGATCAGGTGCGGGTCGCCCTCGCGCTCCCACCGCTTCCAGGTCTCGAGGCTCTGGAATATGCCGTCGTGATGCATGGCCAGCGCCATGACGGCGCTGTTGTCCAGGATCGTCTCGTCGATGTCGCTGACGATGGCCAGGCCCGCGCCGCCGCCCGCCTCGGCCACCGCGGCGCGCAGGCGCAGCGTCGCAAGCACATAGCACTGCCGCTGCAGCGCCCGCACCTCGGCCGAGGCCTGCTGATAGCGGACGGCGATCGCGTGGTCATGCGGCGTGCGGGTCATCGGGGGCTCCTTGGGTGGGACAGCCCCCTAGCTAGGGGCTGGACCCCGCAAGGTCAAACGGCGGGCGCGGGGGCGGCGGGCGCGCGCCAGGGCGCCTCGCGCACGGGCAGGTGGATCAGCGCGCTGAAGGCGCCGACGCCCACGCCGATCCACCAGACCAGCAGATAGTCCCCCGACATGTCATAGAGCCAGCCGCCCAGCCAGACCCCCATGAACGAGCCGATCTGGTGCGACAGGAACACGAAGCCGTAAAGCGTCGCCATGTAGCGCAGCCCGTAGATGTAGGCCACCAGCCCCGAGGTCAGCGGCACCGTGGCCAGCCACAGCCCGCCCATCACCAGCGAGAAGGCGATGACCGTACCCGGCGTGATCGGCGTCAGGATGAAGGCGGCCGCCGCGATGGTGCGCAGCGTGTAGATGCCGGCCAGCAGGTACTTGCGCGTGTAGCGCTTGCCCAGCCAGCCCGCCAGGATGGCGCCCGCGATGTTGGCCAGCCCGATCAGGCTGATCGCCGCCGCCCCGAGCGCCGAGGTCGTGGTGATGCCCAGCCCCGCCAGCATGCCCGCCGGGTCGATGGGGCCGCACATCTCGGTGATCATCGCGGGGAAATGCGCGGTGATGAAGCCCAGCTGATAGCCGCAGGAGAAGAAGCCCGCAAAGATCATCAGATAGGACGGGTCGCGGAAGGCGCGCTTCAGCACCGTGCCCATGCTGTCCTCCAGCTGCGACCGGCTGGCGGGCTTGCCGTCGCCCAGCATGGGCAGGAACAGCAGCGTGGACAGCACGATCACGCCGAAGATCACGAACACCGTCTGCCAGGCATAGAAGGCCAGCAGCACCTCGGCCAGGGGGGCGCCGAAGACCTGTCCCGCCGATCCGGCGGCGGTGGCGATGCCCAGGGCCAGGCTGCGGTTCTCGTCGCTGGCAGCGCGGCCCACGACGGCCAGGATGACGCCGAAGCCGGTGCCGGCGATGCCGAAGCCCACCACGATCTCCAGCAGTTGGACGCCCAAGGGGGTGGTGGCGAAGGCCGTCAGGATCAGCCCCGCGCTGTAGAGGAGCGCGCCCAGGATGATCGCCCACCGGTCGCCCCACCGCTCTGCCAGCGCGCCGAAGATCGGCTGGCCGATACCCCAAGCCAGGTTCTGGATCGCGATGGCCAGGCTGAACTCGGCGCGCGGCCAGCCGAAATCCTCGGCCACGGGAATCTGGAACATGCCGAAGCTGGCGCGCAGGGCGAAGTTGATCAGCAGGATCAGCGATCCGCCGATCAGGACGGGGGTCAGGATGCGGGATTGGGACATGGCTGCGGCCTTGGAAAGGGTCGGCCGCAGCGTGGCCCCGGGTCGGGGCGTCCGTCAATCGCGCAATTGTGCGGATGCAATCCGCGGGGGCGTCAGCGGCGCCCCATCTCCGACTGGATCGAGAAGCGCGAGGAGGGGATCGAGCCGCCCTTCTGCATCTCGCCCAGGATCACGGTCGTCTTCTGGCCGGTATCGTCGGTCACCACCCATTGGCGCAGCTCGGTCGGCGCGGTGAAGACCATCTGCAGGTTGCCGTTCTGCGGGCGCTGCGGGTCCTGGGCGGTCACGACGGTCGCGTTCTCCTGTTCGCTGTGCCCGGTCACCATGCCGGCGCGCGACAGGTCGACATTGGCGTCCAGGATGATCGACAGCGGCGTCTGCGACAGCGGGTATTGCTGCGGGCCGCCGTTCGACTTGCCGTCGAAGACCGCGACGTTGCCGCCCGAGGCCAGGACCAGCGTCGGGTCGTTGTCATATTCGAAGCGCACCCGGCCGGGGCGCTGGATATAGACCGTGCCGGTCGAGACGGTGCCGTCCGGGTTCACCTGCGTGAACTGCGACGTGACGGTGCTCAGGCTGTTGAGATAGCGCGAGATCTCGTTCAGCGGGATGCGTTCGGCCAGGGCCGGGAAGGCCATGGCGACAAGAAGGGCGGGCGCAAGGGCGAGGGTGCGTATCTTCATGACCGGATCATATCCTTTCGCGGCGGCATTGCACATCACGACTGGCGGATGGCGGCGGGGGGCAACCGTCGCGGTCCCGTGACGGTTCCGGCCGGATTGTTTCAATCGGTCGCACTTGCCCGGAACGGAATAAGAACATAGATTGGCTGCATGGCACAGCGCACCCTTCAGCAGAAGCTGGCGATCCTGTCGGACGCGGCGAAATACGACGCCTCCTGCGCGTCCAGCGGGACGACCCGGCGCGATTCGCGCTCGGGCGGCATCGGATCGGCGGGGGGCAGCGGCATCTGTCACGCCTACACGCCGGACGGGCGCTGCATCAGCCTGCTGAAGATCCTGATGACGAATTTCTGCATCTTCGACTGCGCCTATTGCATCAACCGGGTCAGCAGCAACGTGGAACGCGCACGGTTCTCCCCGGAGGAGGTCGTGCGGCTGACGCTGGAGTTCTATCGGCGCAACATGATCGAGGGGCTGTTCCTGTCCTCGGGCATCATCCGCAGCCCGGATCAGACCATGGGCGACATGGTGCGCATCGCCCGGATGCTGCGGGTCGATCACGGGTTCAAGGGCTACATCCACCTCAAGACCATCCCCGACGCCTCGCCCGAGCTGGTGGCCGAGGCAGGGCTTTACGCCGACCGCCTGTCGGTCAACATCGAGCTGCCCCAGGATGCCAGCCTGCGCCAGCTGGCCCCCGAGAAGCGCCCCGAGACGATCCGCGCCGCCATGGCCGATGTCCGCCTCGGCCGCGAGGCCGCGAAGGAGCGGAGCTTCACCGGCAGGCGCGCGCCGCGTTTCGCGCCTGCCGGGCAGTCCACGCAGATGATCGTGGGGGCCGATCAGGCCAGCGACCGCGACATTCTGCGGACCTCGGCCAATCTTTATTCCGGGTATCAGCTGAAGCGGGTCTATTATTCCGCCTTCTCGCCCATTCCCGACAGTTCAGCCGCGCTGCCGCTGATCAAGCCGCCCTTGATGCGGGAACATCGCCTCTATCAGGCGGATTGGCTGATGCGCTTCTATGGTTTCGACGCCGAGGAGATCGGCGCGGCGCATCCCTCGGGCAACCTGGACCTGGCCATCGACCCCAAGCTGGCCTGGGCGCTGGTCAATCGCGCGCAGTTTCCCGTCGACGTGGCCCGCGCCCCGCGCGAGATGCTGCTGCGCGTGCCGGGCTTCGGCACCAAGACGGTCGGGCGGATCCTGGCCGCGCGGCGCAGCGGGGCGATCCGCTATGCCGACCTGCTGCGCATGGGCGCGATCATGTCCAAGGCGCAGCCCTTCGTGACCCTGCCCGACTGGACCCCCGGCGCGCTGACCGACAGTGCGGGGCTGCGCGCACGCTTCGCGCCGCCGCCGGAACAGCTGTCGCTCTTCGGATGATCCGGGTCACGCTGCCCCGCTTCGGCCGCTTCGACGCCTGGCGGGCGGCGGCCCGCGATCTGGCCAGCGCCCGCATCCCGCCTGAGGCCGTGGCCTGGGCCGATCCGGACACGCCGCCCGACCTGTTCGGCGCCGATCCCGCGCCGCCGCCGGGCGATCACCCCGTCATCGCGACGCAGGAGTTCCTGCAGCTGGCCCGTCAGGTCGCCAGCCATTCCGACCCGGAACGCTGGTCGCTGCTCTATGCGGCGTTGATGCGGGCGCAGTCGGACCGGCGGTTCCTGTCGAACCCGGCCGATCCCCTGTTGGACCGGCTGTCGCGCATGGCGAAATCGGTGCGGCGCGACATCCACAAGATGCATGCCTTCGTGCGGTTCCATGAACTGCCCTCGGAGGGGCCGCGCCGGGCCTTCGGCGCGTGGTTCGAGCCCGAGCATCCGATCCTGGAGGCAGGCACGCCGTTCTTCGCCAAGCGGTTCGCGGACATGGACTGGCTGATCGCCACGCCCGAGGGCACGGCGCGCTTCACCGGCGGGGCCATCGCCTATGACGATCCGGCCCCGCGGCCCGACCTGCCCGACGATGCCAGCCACGGGTTGTGGCAGACCTATTTCGCCAACATCTTCAACCCGGCGCGCATCAAGACCCAGGCCATGCGATCCGAGATGCCCAAGAAATACTGGAAGAACCTGCCCGAGACGCGGCTGATCCCCGAGATGCTCGCCGATGCGCCCCGCCGCGTGCAGGCCATGCGCGAGGCGGGCGCGACCGAGGCCCCGGCCTTTGCCCCCAAGGTCACCGCCCGCATCCGTCAGGCCCCCGATGACAGCATCCCCGAGACGCTGGACCAGGCCGCCGCGCAGGCCGCCCGCTGCACCCGCTGCGAACTGTGCCATGCCGCGACCCAGACCATCTGGGGTCAGGGCGATCCGACCGCGCCCCTGATGCTGGTGGGTGAGGCGCCGGGCGATCAGGAGGATCTGGCGGGTCAGCCCTTCGTCGGTCCCGCGGGCCAGCTGCTGCACCGCACCATGGCCGAGGCCGGGCTGGCCCCCGACCGCGCCTGGATGACCAATGCGGTCAAGCATTTCCGCTTCACCCCGCGCGGCAAGCGGCGCCTGCACCAGACGCCCGACCGCGACCATGTCGATCAATGCCGCTGGTGGCTGGACCTGGAGCGCCGGATGGTCGCGCCGCGCCTGACCGTGGCCATGGGCGCGACGGCGGCCTTCACCCTGACCGGGAACCGCAAGCCGCTGACCCCTCGGCGCGGTCTGGTGGAGCGGGCGCATGACGGCGGGCCGGTTCTGATCACCTGGCATCCCAGCCTGATCCTGCGCCTGCCGCCCGAGCGCGCGCCCGACGCGCTGGCCGAACTGCGCGCCGATCTGGCCCAGGCCGCGCGGATGGTCGCCTGAGGCCTCAGCCGAAGACCGACCAGCCGGTGAATTCCGACAGCCGTTCGGCGGCCAGCGTGCCCGCCAGCGAATTGCCCCATCCGTCCAGCCCCGGCGACCAGATCGCGATGGAGGCCTTGCCCGGCGCGATCACCAGAAGCCCGCCCCCCACGCCCGACTTCGCGGGCATGCCCACGCGGAAGGCGAAATTGCCCGACCCGTCATATTGCCCGCAGGTCATCATCAGCGCGTTGATCCGTCGCTGTTTCACCGGAGCCAGCAGCGCGGGCGCGCAGTCCAGCCCGGCGATCACCCGGCCCGCACGGGCCAGCTGGATGCAGGACATCTCGATCGCGCATTGGTGGACATAGGTGCCGATGACATGGTCCGGCGGATTGCGCAGGTTGCCGAAGCTGCGCAGGTAATGCGCGAGCGCCGCGTTGCGGTATCCGGTCCGCGCCTCGGATCGGGCGACGGCCTTGTCGATATGGATGTCGTCATCCTCGGCCGCCGCGCGGATGAAGCCCAGGATCTCGGCCAGGGTCTGCTGCGGGCTGCGGCCGCGCAGCAGCTCGTCGGTGACGACGATGGCGCCCGCATTGATGAAGGGGTTGCGGGGGCGGCCCTTCTCCTGCTCCAGCAGCAGGATCGAATCAAAGCGGTCGCCCGACGGCTCGCGGCCCACGCGCAGCCACAGCTGTTCGCCGATGCGGCCCAAGACGCAGGCCAGGGCGAACACCTTGCTGACCGACTGGATCGAAAAGCCCCGATCGGCCTGACCGGCGGTCAGCACCTGCCCGTCGGCCAGGGCCACGGCGATGCCGAACTGATCGGCGGCGATCCCGGCCAGTTCGGGGATGTAATCCGCGACCTTGCCCCAATCGGCGGCGGCGCGGATGTCGCGGTCCAGATCGTGCAGGAAATCGCTCAGCGTCATGGCAGTCCCCGTTTTGCGCGCAGCCTATGGCCTGAAACCGCGCGCCGGGAAAGGCTAAAGCGGCCGGCCCGCCAGAAGGCGCGGCATGGGCGCGACCGAGAGGCCCGCCGCCTGCCGCATGAAGCCGCGCCGGAGGCCCGGCAGCGCCTGCACCAGCCCCATGCCCAGACCCCGCAGACCCGCGACGACCGGGGCGTCGGTCGCGAACAGCCGGTTGACCCCGTCCATGCCCAGGGCCAGCGCCGTCGCATCCGGCCTGCGCCAGGCCTGATACCGCTCCAGCACCAGCGTGCTGCCGATATCCTCGCCGCGCCGCGCCGCATCGACCAGCACCTCGGCCAGGGCGGCCACGTCGCGCAGGCCCAGGTTCAGGCCCTGACCCGCGATGGGATGCACCCCATGCGCCGCATCCCCCACCAACGCCACGCGGTCATCCGCATAGCGTTCCGCCAGGGACAGCGACAGCGGATAGCTGAAGCGCGGGCCCGCCAGAGACAGGTCCCCCAGGAAATCGCCGAAGCGCGGGCGCAGGACCTCCAGGAAGGCGGCATCGTCCAGCGCGGCAATTGCGGCGGCGTTGGCCTCGGTCTCGGACCACACGATGTTGCTGCGGTTGCCGGGCAAAGGCAGGATCGCCAGCGGCCCGGTCGCCATGAAATACTGATGCGCGATGCCCTGATGGGGCAGGGCATGGTCGATGGCCGCGACCAGCGCGGTCTGGCCGTAACCCCAGCCCTGTCGCCGGATGCCCGCCCGCGCGGCCACCCCCGATCCGCGCCCGTCCGCACCGATCAGCAGCCGCGCCGTCAGCCGCTGCCCGTCCGACAGGATCGCAGTGACGCCCGCCGGGCCGACCTCCTGGCCGGTGACGGACAGGCCGGGCAGGGTGTTGACCGTGCCCTCCATCGCATCGGTCAGGGCGGCGTGCAGGAAGCGGTCCTCCAGCATGTGGCCCACGGGGCCTTCGCCCAGTTCGGCGCTGTCGAAATGCAGCAGGAAATGGCCCGCGCCCTCTCCGGGCCGGCCCTGGGTCGCCTTGATCTGGTGGATGGGCTGGGCGTCGGGGGCCAGCCGGTCCCAGAGGCCAAGCGCCTTCAGCACCCGGACCGAGGCAATGGCCAGCGAATAGGCCCGCCCGTCGAAGCCCGCCCCCGACCGCGCCCGCGCGGGGCGCGGATCGACCACGGCCACGCGCAGCCCGGCCTGGGCCAGCGCCAGCGCCAGGGTCGGGCCGTTCAGCCCGCCCCCGGCCACCAC
Organism: Paracoccus sp. ME4; assembly: GCF_046736325.1. Taxonomy (GTDB): domain Bacteria; phylum Pseudomonadota; class Alphaproteobacteria; order Rhodobacterales; family Rhodobacteraceae; genus Paracoccus. The sequence continues at coordinate 17,372 of NZ_CP151276.1, read as the reverse complement.
GATGTCGAAATCCTGTGTCATGCCCCGCAGCTTGCACGGGGCCGGGGCAAAGGCAATGCGGCGCGCGGCCTCACGCGCCCTCCTGGGCCAGCAGCGTGGCCAGCCCGGAGCGATAGTCGGGATGGCGCAGCGTGACGCCCAGGTCGCGCTTGATCCGGTCGTTCTTCACCCGCTTGCTGTCGCCATAGAAGGACCGCGCCATGGGCGTCATGTCGGCCTGATCAAAGGGCACCGCGGGCGGCAGGGGCAGGCCCAGAAGGCGCGCCGCATGGGCGATCACGTCTTGGGGCGGGGCCGGGTCGTCGTCGCAGACATTGTAGATGCCGATCGGGTCGGGCGCGTCGATGGAGGCCAGCAGGACCTGGGCGATATCCTCGACATGGATGCGCGAGAAGACTTGGCCGGGCTTGATGATGCGCCGCGCGGTGCCATCGCGGACCTTCTGGAACGGACCGCGACCGGGACCATAGATCCCCGCCAACCGAAAAATGTGCAGCGGCAGGTCATGCGCCCGCGCCAGGTCCTGCCAAGCGCCTTCGGCGGCGATGCGCGCCTGTCCGCGCGGGCCCGACCCGTCCAGGACCGAATCCTCGTCGACCCAGCCCCCGTCGCGGTCGCCATAGACGCCTGTGGTGGACAGATAGCCCAGCCAGCACGGCCGGGCGCGGGCCAGATCGTCGCGGAACGCGGCCAGCACCGGGTCCCCGTCCGGTCCGGGCGCGGCGCTGACCAGGATCGCGTCGGCCTTGGCGATGGCCATGCGCAGCGCATCCTCCGATCCCGGCCACAGCAGGGGCGCGGCCCCGGCGGCCGCGACGCGGTCGGGGTCGTCGCGGGTCGTGCCGGTGACCTGCCAGCCGCGGGCGGTCAGCAGGGGTGTCAGGAAGCCGGCGGAATAGCCGTGACCGAAAACGAGCATCTTCATGACGGCACCGTAACGGGGCCTTGCTGCGGGCGCCAGACGCTTGCCGTCGGCGCGGCGCGCTGGCAGGGTCGGTGCAACCAGAAGGACAGACCCGATGACGACAGACCCCCGCTTTCTGCCGGTCCAGACCCCCGATGCCGCGGCACCCCGCGCCTTCACCGATGCCGCCGCCGCCGTGGCGCATCTGCGCGCGCTCTATGACCAGGCGACCGGGTTCCTGCTGGGGCATTTCACCGCGATCCTGGAGGGCGCGGCCCCCAGGGCCCGCTACCGCGCCTTCTACCCCGAGGTGCGGCTGATCGTGCCGACGCATGGCAAGATCGACAGCCGCCTGTCCTTCGGCCATGTCGTGGCGCCCGGCATCTATGCCGCGACCGTGACGCGACCCGACCTGTTCCAGCATTACCTGACCGAGCAGCTGGCCCTGCTGATCAAGAATCACGGCGTCCCGGTGTCCATCGGCCTGTCGGACACGCCCATGCCCGTGCATTTCGCGGTCGCCGCCCAGAGCGACCTGGCCGTCCCGCAGGAGGGCGTGCTGGATTTCAGCCTGCGCGACGTCTTCGACGTGCCGGACCTGAACACCATGAACGACGACATCGTGAACGGCGTGGCAGGCCCGATGCCCGACGGCAGCCAGCATCTGGCGGCCTTCACCGCGCAGCGGGTGGACTATTCGCTGGCGCGGCTGGCGCATTACACCGCGACCGCGCCCGAGCATTTCCAGAACTTCGTGCTGTTCACCAACTATCAGTTCTATGTGGACGAGTTCGAGGCCTTCGCCCGCCGCGTCCTGTCGGACCCGGACAGCGGCTATACCGCCTTCGTGGCGCCCGGAAACCAGCAGATCACCGACGGGCGCGCACCCATCGCGGCGCTGTCCAAGATGCCGCAGATGCCGACCTATCACCTCAAGCGCGCGAACGGGCAGGGCATCACCCTGGTCAATATCGGCGTGGGCCCATCGAACGCCAAGACCGCGACCGACCATATCGCGGTGCTGCGCCCGCATGCCTGGCTGATGGTGGGCCATTGCGCGGGCCTCAGGAACAGCCAGTCCCTGGGCGATTTCGTCCTGGCCCATGCCTATCTGCGCGAGGATCACGTCCTGGACGACGACCTGCCGGTCTGGGTGCCGATTCCGGCCCTGGCGGAGGTGCAGGTCGCCCTGCAGGAGGCCGTGGCCGAAGTCACGCAGCTGGAGGGCTATGAGCTGAAGCGCATCATGCGCACCGGCACCGTCGCCACCATCGACAACCGCAACTGGGAGCTGCGCGACCAGTCGGGGCCGGTCCACCGCCTGTCGCTGTCGCGCGCGGTCGCGCTGGACATGGAGAGCGCCACGATCGCGGCCAACGGGTTCCGGTTCCGGGTGCCCTACGGCACGCTTCTCTGCGTCAGCGACAAGCCGCTGCACGGAGAGTTGAAGCTGCCCGGCATGGCCACGGACTTCTACCGCACGCAGGTCGCCAACCATCTGCTGATCGGCATCCGCGCGATGGAGAAGCTGCGCGACACGCCGCTGGAACGCATCCATTCGCGCAAGCTGCGATCCTTCAGCGAGACGGCGTTTCTCTAGCGCGGCAGTGAAACACCAGCAAACGCGGGTTTTCGCGCGTCCGGCGAAAAAGGCTTGATCTGCCCGGCAAAACCGTGTGTAGCAGGCTTTATGCCGCAAAAGGCGCAATTTGTGGGCCCGGTGCAACAGGGCAAGAGGAGACGGACAATGGCTACGGCTGCAGCAAAACCGATGACCAAGACCCAGCTGGTGGCGACCCTCGCCGAAGAGATGGGCTCGGACAAGAAATCCGCCTCGGCCGCTCTGGACGCGATCGTGGCGATCGTGACCCGCGAAGTCGCCGGCGGCGGCGCGGTGACCCTGCCCGGCATCGGCAAGATCGCCTGCCGCGCCCGTCCCGAGCGTCAGGTCCGCAACCCGCAGACCCAGGAAATGATGACCAAGCCCGCCGACAAGCAGGTCAAGGTCACCATCGCCAAGGCCCTGAAGGACAGCGTCAACAGCTGATCCGCAGACCCTGCGATGAGGGATCGGGGTCGTGCCATCGGGCACGGCCCCTTTTCTTTGCGGGTTGCAGGGCGGCGGCGCTCTGCTAGACCTTTTGCATCTCATGCAAGAAGGGCCCCCTCATGGATCTGCGCGCGCTGCTGATGGGGCTGTCCTTCGCGGTGATGTGGGCCTCGGCCTTCACCTCGACCCGGATGATCGTGACCGAGGCGCCGCCGCTGATGGCGCTGGCGCTGCGCTTCGCGCTGTCGGGCGCGGTGGGCGTGGCGATCGCGCTGGCCATGGGGCAGACCTGGCGCACCCTGACGCGGGCGCAGTGGCGGGCGGTGATCGTGCTGGGCCTGTGCCAGAACGCGCTGTATCTGGGGCTGAACTGGACCGCGATGCAGTGGATCGAGGCGGGGCTGGCCTCGATCATCGCGGCGACCATGCCGCTGATGGTGGCGGCCCTGGGCTGGACCCTGATGGGCGAGCGTCTGCGGCCCCTCGGCGTGGCGGGCATGGTGCTGGGGGTGATCGGCGTGGCCATCATCATGGGCGCGCGGCTGCAGGGCGGCAGCGACCTGACCGGCATCCTCATGTGCTTCGTCGCGGCCCTGGCGCTGGCGGTCGCGACGCTGACCGTGCGCGGGGCCAGCGGCGGGGGGAACGTGATGATGATCGTGGGCCTGCAGATGCTGGTGGGCGCCCTGACCCTGGGCGTCCTGGCGCCGCTGGTCGAGGACTGGTCGGTCACCTGGAGCCCGCGGCTGGTCGTGGCCTTCCTCTATACGGTGATCGTGCCGGGGCTCCTGGCGACCTGGGTCTGGTTCCTTCTGGTGGGGCGCATCGGCGCGGTGCGCGCGGCGACGTTCCACTTCCTGACGCCCTTCTTCGGCGTGGCCGTGGCGGCGCTGTTCCTGGGCGAGGATCTGGGCCTGGGCGACGTGATCGGCGTCGGCATCATCATGGCGGGCATCCTGGCGGTGCAGCTGTCCAAGGCGCCCCCGGTCCGGCGGCCGCCGCCCAGCTGATGGACCCCTGCGGCGATGGGCGGCGTTGAGGCGGGGCGAACCCCTGCGATGATGGTGCCATGCGTCCCGACCAGATCCTGCACCCGACCGAGGCCGGGCTCTATTGCCCGCCCGGCGACTTCCACATCGACCCGGTCCGTCCGGTGCCGCGCGCGCTGATCACGCATGGCCATGGCGACCACGCCCGCGCGGGTCACAGGGCCGTCATGGCGACCCAGCAGACGCTGGACATCATGGCGATCCGCTATGGCGAGGACTTCACCGGCACCCGGCAGGTGGCCGACGGGGTCATCCGCATCGGCGACGTGCAGGTCAGCTTTCACCCCGCGGGCCATATCCTGGGCTCGGCCCAGATCGCGGTGATGCCCGACCGCGGCCCCAAGATCGTCGTCTCGGGCGATTACTGCCGCGCCCCGAACCCGGTCTGCGCGCCCTATGAGCCGGTGCCCTGCGACATCTTCGTGACCGAGGCGACCTTCGGCCTGCCGGTCTTTCGCCACCCCGACCCGCTGACCGAGATGACCAAGCTGATCGCCAGCATGGCCGAGTTTCCCGAACGCCAGCACCTGATCGGCGCCTATGCCCTGGGCAAGGCGCAGCGGGTCATCGCGCTGGCGCGCCAAGCGGGGATCGACGGCCCCATCGCCATCCATGGCGCGCTGCAGCGACTGTGCGATTTTCACGTGGAACAAGGGATCGACCTGGGCCCGCTGGTCCCGGCCACCGCCAAGCAGGTCGATGCCCAGCTGGTCATCGCGCCGCCATCCGCCTTTGCCAGTGCTTGGGTCCAGCGGTTCCGCGACCCGGTGATCGGCTTTGCCTCGGGCTGGATGACGGTGCGGGCGCGGGCGCGGCAGCGGGGGGTGGAGCTGCCCCTGGTCATCAGCGACCATGTCGACTGGCCGCAGGTCACACAGACCATCCTGGAGCTGGCCCCGCAGGAGGTCTGGATCACCCACGGGACCGAGGATGGGCTGATGCGCTGGTGCGAGATGCAGGGCATCGCCTCCCGCCCCCTGCGCCTGATCGGATACGAGGACGAGCCGGAATGAAGGCCTTCGCGCATCTTCTGGAACGGCTGGCCTTCACCGCCGCGCGCAACGCCAAGCTGCGCCTGCTGCGCCATTACCTGGAGGCCACGCCCGACCCCGACCGCGGCTATGCGCTGGCCGCGCTGACCGGCGATCTGAAGCTCAGGGCGGTGACCCCGGGCCTGTTGCGCGGGCTGATGGCGGGGCGGGTGGATGAACAGCTGTTCGCGATGTCCTATGATTATGTGGGCGATCTGGCCGAGACCATCGCGCTGCTGTGGGACACCGACCAGGATCAGGACGTGCCCCTGCGGGATGCGGTGGCGCTCCTGCGCGACACGGGCCGCGCGGGCCTGCCGGCGGCGATCACCGCGATGCTGGACCGGCTTGGCCCTTCGCAGCGGCTGGCCTTCCTGAAGCTCGCCACCGGCAACATGCGAGTGGGCCTCTCGGCCCGCATGGCGCGCATGGCCCTGGCCGAGATGGGCCCGCCCGAGGTCAAGGACATCGAGGAGATCTGGCACGGCCTGACGCCCCCCTATCAGCCGCTCTTCGACTGGATTGCGGGGGGTGCGCGCCCTGAACACGCGGCCCGCGCGCCCTTCCGCCCGGTGATGCTGTCCACGCCGGTCGATCTGGATCAGCTGCGCGCCTTCGATCCCGCCGATTACATCGCTGAATGGAAATGGGACGGCATTCGCGTTCAGGCGATCAACGACGGCGGCACCCGGCGCCTCTATTCCCGGACCGGAGAGGATGTGGGCGCGGCCTTTCCCGACCTGTTGGAGGCGCTGAACTTCGACGGCACGCTGGATGGCGAGTTGCTGGTGCGGCGGGGCGCCGACGTGGCGCCCTTCGGCGATCTGCAGAAGCGTTTGGGCCGCAAGGTCGTGGGGCGCGCGATGCTGGACAGCCATCCGGCGGGCCTCAGGGTCTATGACGCGATGATCTGGCAGGGGCGCGACCTGCGCGACCTGCCGCATCAGGAGCGGCGCGCGGTGCTGGAGGGCGCCGATTTCGGCAGCGACCGGATCGACCTGTCGCCATTGCTGCCCTTCCAGACCTGGGACGATCTGGCGGCCCTGCGCGCCGACCCGCCAAGCATCGTCATCGAAGGCGTGATGATCAAGCGCCGCGACAGTTCTTACGTCGGCGGCCGCCCGCGCGGGCCTTGGTTCAAGTGGAAGCGCGACCCGATGGTCGTGGATGCGGTGATGCTCTATGCGCAGCGCGGGCATGGCAAGCGGTCGGGCTTCTATAGCGATTTCACCTTCGGCCTGTGGGACGGGGAGGCGCTGGTGCCCGTCGGCAAGGCCTATTTCGGCTTTACCGATGAGGAGCTGCGCGAATTGGACCGTTTCGTTCGGAACAACACCACCGAACGCTTTGGCCCCGTGCGCTCCGTTGCGCCCAAGCTGGTGCTGGAGGTCGCGTTCGAGGGGCTGAACGCCTCTCCGCGCCACAAATCCGGGGTCGCCATGCGCTTTCCCCGCATCAGCCGCATCCGATGGGACAAGCCCGCCGCCGAGGCCGACCGGTTGCAGACGCTGAAGGACATGATCCCGTGACGCTGCCCCCCGCGTTCCAGGACTGGTTCGCCCGGCAGGGCTGGCAGCCGCATCCGCATCAGCTGACCCTGCTGGAGGCCAGGGAGGACAGCCTGCTGATCGCGCCGACCGGGGGCGGCAAGACGCTGGCGGGGTTCCTGCCGTCGCTGGTCGATCTGACCGCGCCGCATCGGGGGATGCACACGCTCTATGTCTCGCCCTTGAAGGCTCTGACGGCGGATATCGCGCGCAACCTGTCGCGCCCGGTCGCCGATCTGGGCCTGGACATCCGCATCGAGGATCGCACCGGCGATACCCGCGCCAGCCAGCGCGCCCGCCAGCGCATGGACCCGCCCGACATCCTGCTGACCACGCCGGAATCGCTGGCGCTGATGCTGTCCTATGAACAAGCGCCCGCGATCTTCGGGGGCCTGCGCCGGGTGGTGCTGGACGAGCTGCATGCCCTGGCCGAGAACAAGCGCGGCGATCAGCTGATGCTGGCCCTGTCGCGGCTGCGCGCGCTGGCGCCCGACCTGCAGGTCACGGGCCTGTCGGCCACGGTGGAGGATCCGTCGCGGCTGGCCCGCTTCATGGGCGGCGCAACCGTGATCCACGCCGACCCCGGCCCCGATCCCGACATCGCCATGCTGCCCACCGCCAAGGCCCCGCCCTGGGCGGGCGCGGGCGGGCATTACGCGGTGCCCGACGTGCTGGAGGCGGTCGCGCAGGCCACCACCACGATCATCTTCATCAACACCCGCGCCCAGGCCGAGCTGTTCTTTCAGGCGCTCTGGGCCGCCAATGACGCGAACCTGCCCATCGGCCTGCATCACGGCAGTCTGTCGCGCGAGGCCCGCGCCCGGACCGAGGCTGCGATGGCCGCGGGCGAATTGCGCGCCGTGGTGGCGACCGGGTCCCTAGATTTGGGCATCGACTGGGGCGCGGTCGATCTGGTGATCCAGGTCGGCGCGCCGCGCAACGTCAAGCGGTTGGTCCAGCGGATCGGGCGGGCGAACCACCGCTACAACGCGCCGTCGCGGGCGCGGATCGTGCCTGCCAACCGGTTCGAGGTCATCGAATGCGTGGCCGCCCTGCAGGCCGTGCGCGAGCGCGATCTGGATGGCGACGACCGGGGGCCGGGGCCGCTGGACGTGCTGTGCCAGCATATCCTGCTGACCGCCTGCGCGGGGCCCTTCGACGCCGATGCGCTGTTCGCGGAGGTCCGCACCGCCGGGCCCTATCGCGACCTCACCCGCGCCGATTTCGACGCCTGCCTGGAGTTCGCGGCCACGGGTGGCTATGCACTGCGGGCTTATGACCGCTGGCAGCGGCTGATGGAGCGCGACGGGCTGTGGCGTCTGCGCGACCCGCGGGCGGCGCGAAACCTGCGCATGAACATCGGCACCATCGTCGAGGCCGAGATGCTGAAGGTCCGCTTTCGCGGACGCGGCGGCGCGCCCTTGGGCGAGGTCGAGGAAGGGTTCGCGGCGACCCTGGCACCGGGCGACACCTTCCTGATCGGCGGGCAGACGGTGCGCTATGACACGCTGCGCGAGATGGTGGTCGAGGTCACGAAGCAGCCCTCCAAGGAGCCGCGCATCGCCACGTTTTCCGGCATGAAGCTGGCCACATCGACGCAGCTGTCGCACCGGGTTCTGGCGCTGATCGGCGATCCGGCGGCGCATGCGGGCCTGCCTGACGACACGCGCGACTGGCTGGCGCTGCAGGCGCGGGTCAGCGCGCTGCCGCAGCCCGGCACCCTGCTGACCGAGGCGTTCCCCCATCAGGGGCGCTGGCATCTGTCGGTCTACGGCTTTGCCGGGCGCAATGCGCTGCAGACCTTGGGCCTGCTGATGACCCGGCTGATGGAGGAGGCGGGACTGGCCCCCCTGGGGTTCCTGGCCACCGATTACGCGCTGCTGATCTGGTCGCTGGACCCGGTGACCGACCCCGCGCCGCTGCTGGACCGCGACGGTCTGCGCGAGGGTCTGGGCGACTGGCTGGCCAGCAATGCGGTGATGAAGCGCAGCTTTCGCAACGTGGCGACCATCGCGGGGCTGATCCAGCGCAACCTGCCGGGTGCGCGCAAGTCGGGGCGGCAGGCGACCTTCTCCAGCGACATCCTCTATGACACGCTGCGCAAGTACGACCCGGACCACCTGATGCTGCGCATCACCGCGGCCGAGGCCAGCCGGGGGCTTGTGGATTTCGGCCGGATCGAGGAAATGCTGGACCGCACCGACCGCCTGGACCATCGCATGCTGGAGCGCGTGTCGCCGCTGGCCGCGCCGCTGATGCTGGAACTGGGCCGCGTGCCCATCGCGGGACAGGGCCGCGAGCGCATGGCAGAGGCGGAGGCGGCCGCATTGATGGCAGAGGCAGGGCTTTCGTGACGTTCCACCCTTTCGACTTCGACGGTCAGGCGCTGCAGGCGCGGGCCTCGGGCGCGCTGTTCTGGCCCGCGCGGCGCTGGCTGATCGTGGCCGACCTGCATCTGGGCAAATCCGAACGCATGGCGCGGCGCGGCGGCGCCCTGCTGCCCCCCTATGAGACACAGGCGACGCTTGACCGGCTGGAGGCCGAGATCGCGGCGACCGACCCGGTCGTCGTGGTCAGCTTGGGCGACGGGTTCGACGACGACGCGGCGGGACGTGCGCTGCCCGACGACATCTGCGACCGGCTGCGCGGCATGGCGCAGGGGCGGCGCTGGATCTGGGTCGGCGGTAATCACGACCCCTCCGCCGTCTGCCCGCGCCTGCCGGGCGAGAGCTTGGCCGACCTGCGCGACGGGCTGATGCTGCGCCACGAGGCGGGGCAGGGGCCGGACGTGTCGGGCCATTTCCACCCCTGCCTGCGGCTGGCGGGTCAGCGGCGGCGCTGTTTCCTGGTCGGACGCGATCACGTGATCCTGCCGGCCTTCGGGGCCTATACCGGCGGGTTGGAGATCACCGACCCGGCGCTGACGCGGCTGGTGCCGCAGGGGCTTGCGATCGCCTGCGGGGCGCGCGCCCTGGCCGTGCCGGTCGGCATGCGCCGCAGGGCGTGACCGCATGGAAAGGGGCCGGTGCTGCGGCACCGGCCCCGTGATCCGTCATGCGCGGAGGATCAGAACTTGAAGTTCGCGCCGATCTTGATGCTGCTCATCGACATGCTGGCGCGGGTCGACAGAATATCGCCGCCGCCGGCATCGAAGTCCACGGTCTCGTTGCCGAAGTCGCGATACTGGTACTCGGCAAAGACCGAGGTGCGCGGGTTGATCATGCGCTCGACGCCCAGACCGGCCGCGACGCCGGTGGCGCTGAAGCCTTCGGTCAGCGAGTCGTCGCCCGAGCGCAGGGTGTAGTCGAAGTCGCCGCGCGCGACGCCGAAGGTGCCGTAGACCAGCGTGGCCGGGGCAACCTCGTAGCCGGTCTTCATGACCAGCGTGACGATGTTGTTCAACTCGCTGTCGATGCCCGCATCGACGCCGCCGACGGTAAAGTCGACCGATTCGTCCACGCTGCCGAACTCGACGCCCAGCTCGGGGCCGAAGACCCAACGGTCGCGCTGCCAGCGATAGCCGATATGCGCGCCCGCGGTGACGCCCGAGATGCCGGCATCGCCCAGATCGGTCGCACGGTCGGTCTGCACGCCGCCCTCGATCAGCGCCAGGCCGACCTCGTCATCGGTGCCCGTGATGTAGCCGAGCGAGCCGCCCGCATAGGTGCCGGCCCACGCGCCGGCCACGGGGGCCGAGACGACCTCGATCGGGGCGGCCTCGACGATGGGGGCGATCACGCCGCCGGCAAGCGCCGCACCGGCACCGAGGGCCAGGGCCGAGGAACAGACGGAAAGGAAGACCGAGATACGCATGGGGGAACTCCTGAAACTCGTGGGAACCGCGGCGCGGCACCCGTCAACGCGGATAACATTACTGTCAGCAAGCGCAGAAAATCCGCACAAGATCAATTGAAACGCGCGTGAACGCCCCCCCGGCGCGGACCGTCGGGGGGCGGACAGTGGCCTTTGCGCAACAAGGCCGCGTCAGGTGTCCAGATTCTCCACGTTCAGCGCGTTCTGCTGGATGAATTCGCGGCGCGGCTCGACCACGTCGCCCATCAGCTTGGTGAACAGGTCCTCGGCCTCGGCCACGTCCTCGATTCGCACCTGGAGCATGGTGCGCGCGACCGGGTCCAGCGTGGTCTCCCACAGCTGCTCGGGGTTCATCTCTCCCAGACCCTTGTAGCGCTGCAGCGACAGGCCCTTCTCGCCCTCCAGGAACACCGCCTGCAAAAGGCCCAGAGGACCGAAGATCGGCTGGTCGCGGTCCTTGCGGATCAGGCGCGCGGGGCGGTCATAGACGTCCTGCAGGGCCTGGGTCATTTCGGCCAGGCGACGGCTCTCGCCGCTGCGCAGCATCTGACCGTCCAGGCTGCGGTTCTCCTCGACGCCGCGCAGGATGCGCGACAGTCGGATGCCCGCGTCCTGGGTCGGGCGCCCCTGCCAGCCGCGCTCGTATTCCTCGGCGATCAGGTCCAGGCGGGCGGCGACGGCATCGGCGGTGCCCTGCGCGTCCTGGTCGATCCGTCCCGGCACCAGCGCCCCGGCGATGGCCGCCTGTTCGGTGATGTGGGGCGGGTAATGCGTCGGGTAGGCGCGCAGCAGGCGACGCGCCTGGCGGGCCTCCTCGACCACGCGGGTCAGGTCGTTGCCGGTGATCTCCTCGCCCGAGGCCAGGCGCAGCGTCGCGCCGTCCACGCCCTGCTGGACCAGATACTCCTCCAGCGCGGCCTCGTTCTTCAGATAGACCTCGGACCGGCCGCGCCCGACCTTGTAGAGCGGCGGCTGCGCGATATAGAGATGCCCGCCCTCGATCAGCTCCGGCATCTGCCGGAAGAAGAAGGTCAGGAGCAGCGTGCGGATATGCGCGCCGTCCACGTCGGCATCCGTCATGATGACGATCTTGTGGTAGCGCAGCTTCTTCAGGCTGAACTCGTCGCGCCCGATCCCGGTGCCGAGCGCGGTGATCAGCGTGCCGATCTGGTCGCTGGACAGCATTCGATCAAAGCGCGCGCGCTCGACGTTCAGGATCTTGCCGCGCAGGGGCAGCACGGCCTGGTTCTGGCGCGAGCGGCCCTGCTTGGCCGATCCGCCGGCGCTGTCGCCCTCGACGATGAACAGCTCGCTCAGCGCCGGGTCCTTCTCCTGGCAGTCGGCCAGCTTGCCGGGCAGCGAGGCCACGTCCATCGCCGTCTTGCGCCGCGTCAGCTCGCGCGCCTTGCGCGCCGCCTCGCGGGCCAGGGCCGCCTCGATGATCTTGCCGACGATCTGGCGTGCCTCGGCCGGGTTCTCCTCGAACCACTCGGCCAGCTTCTCGCCGACCAGCCCCTCGACCGCCGGGCGGACCTCGGAGGAGACCAGCTTGTCCTTGGTCTGGCTGGAGAATTTGGGATCGGGCACCTTCACGGACAGCACGCAGGTCAGCCCCTCGCGCGCGTCGTCGCCGGTGAAGTCGACCTTCTCCTTCTTGGCGATGCCGCTGTCCTGGGCGTATTTCCCGATCACGCGGGTCAGGGCGCCGCGGAAACCGGCCATGTGCGTGCCGCCGTCCCGCTGCGGGATGTTGTTGGTGAAGGGCAGGACGGTCTCGTGATAGCTGTCGTTCCACCACATCGCGACCTCGACGCCGATGCCGCCGCGCTCTCCGGTGATGAAGATCGGCTGCGGCATGACGGCGGTCTTGGAGCGGTCCAGATACTTCACGAACTCCCGCACGCCGCCCTCGTAGAACAGCTCGGTGCGCTGCACCTCGGCATGGCGCTCATCCTCCAGGATGATGCGCACGCCGCTGTTCAGGAAGGCCAGCTCGCGCAGGCGGTTCTCCAGCGTCTTGAAGCTGTATTCCAGGTTGCTGAACGTCCCGTCGGCATGGGTGGTCTTGGCCGAAGCCATGAAGCGCACCTCGGTCCCGCTCTCGCCGGGCGCATCGCCCACCACGACCAGCGGCTCGACCGTGTCGCCGCGCTCGAAGCGGACGTAATGCTCCTTGCCATTGCGCCAGATGCGCAGCTCCAGCCAGTCCGACAGGGCGTTCACGACCGACACGCCCACGCCGTGCAGACCGCCCGACACCTTGTAGCTGTTCTGGTCGAACTTTCCGCCCGCATGCAGCTGGGTCATGATGACCTCGGCCGCGCTGACGCCCTCTCCGGCATGCATGTCGACGGGGATGCCGCGGCCGTTGTCGCGCACGCTGACGCTGCTGTCGGCGTGGATCTTCACCTGCACGAAGTCGGCATGGCCCGCCAGGACCTCGTCGATGCCGTTGTCCACGACCTCATAGACCATGTGGTGCAGGCCCGACCCGTCGTCGGTGTCGCCGATATACATGCCGGGCCGCTTGCGCACGGCGTCCAGGCCCTTGAGAACCTTGATGGAATCGGCGTCGTACAAGGCGGGTTGGGGGGCTGTCTCGGTCATGCGTCGGGCTTCCTGTTCGTCATGCCCCGGTATAGGCGCTGGCGCAGGCAAAGTCACGGCTTTGACAGGGTTTTTCGCGTCCTTCGGCGGGATTTATCCGCGCCCCGTTCAGTGCCCCGCGGCCAGCTTCGCGGCGGCCAGCGCGACCCCCACCCCGATCAGCAGCCAGCCCGAGGTGATGTTCATCCGCCTCAGCCCCGCGGGCGTGCCGATCCGCTGGCGCAGCCCCGACAGCGCCGCCCCCATCCCCAGGTTCAGCAGGAAGGGGATGCCGCCGGACAGGGCCGCGATGACCGCGATGTCCGCGCCGCTCAGGCGGCCCATGTCGAAGAAGCCGGGCAGCACGCCGACATAGAACAGCGCGGCCTTGGGGTTCCCGGCGATGGCCAGCAGCCCCGCGCCGAAGGCCGCCCATCCGCCGCGCACCGCCAGCCGCCCGTCGCGCTCCACCGGCCGCCCGGCATGGCGCAGCAGCGACACCCCCATCACCACGAAGACCACCACCGCGATCCAGCGCAGGCCCTCCAGCAGGGCGGCCTGATCGCCGACCAGCAGCGTCAGCCCGAAGATCGCGATCAGCGGCCACAGCGTGTCGCCGATGGCCACGCCGATCGCCAGCGGCCAGACCCCGGCCCAGCCCCCCGACAGGCCGCGCGCCATGATCGCGACCCAGACCGGGCCGGGCGTCAGCCAGACGGCGACCATCGCGGCGCAATAGAGCCACAGGGCATGGGCGGTCAGGGTCATGGATCCTCGCTTGCGGCGGATGCGCCGTGGGTCTTGGTGACGGACAGATGGCGGGCGCGGGACCCGAAGGCGGCGAACAGCTCCGGCCCGGTGCCGGTCAGCACGCTCTGCGCGGGCAGGCCCGCCACGCGGTCGTAGAGGGCGGCGCGCCGGTCGGCGTCCAGATGCGCCGCGACCTCGTCCAGCAGCAGCAGGACCGGCTGGTCGGACAGCGCGCGCGCATTGGCCAGGATCAGCGACAGCAGCAGCGCCTTCTGCTCTCCGGTCGAGGACAGCGCCGCGGGCATGTCCTGCGGTCCCCAGCTGGCGCCCAGATCGGCGCGGTGCGGCCCGCTCAGCGTGCGCCCCGCGGCCAGGTCGCGGCCCCGCATGGAGGCCAGCCGTTCGGCGATGCCGGCCGCGTCCGCGTCATCGGCATGCCCGTCCTGCGGCAGCAGTGCCAGCCGGGCCGCGGGAAAATCCGCGCCGTCGTCCTGCGCGGCCATGATCGCGGTCAGCGCCGCCAGCCGGTTGCGCGTCACCGCCGCGCCCGCCTCGGCCATCTGCGCCTCCAGCGCGCGATACCAGCCCGGATCGCCGATCTGGTCGCGCAGCAGGCGGTTGCGCTCGCGCAGCGCCTTGTCATAGCTCAGCGACAGGTCCGCATGGTCGGGGCACAGCGACAGGGTCACGCGGTCCAGAAACCGCCGCCGCCCCTCGGGCGCGTCCGACCACAGCCGGTCCATCGCCGGCACCAGCCAGATGACCCGCAGCATCCGCGCCAGCGCGGTCTGGGGGACCGGCTTGTCATCCAGCAGGACGTGACGCGTCTGGCCGGGTGGGGCCGCGGTCTCGACCGCCCGGTCGGCCAGATCCGCGCGGATGCGCCAGCCCGCATCGGGGCCCTGACGCGCCTGATCGACCGCCGCCGCGCTGCGCAGGCCGCGGCCCGGTGCCAGCATGGATAGGGCCTCCAGGATGTTGGTCTTGCCGGACCCGTTCGATCCGTGGATGGCCAGGGGCCGGGCGTCCAGCGACAGCTCCAGCCGCGGCCAGGACCGGAACTGGGCCAGCCGCAGCGCCGTCAGCGTCACACGCGCATCGGCATGACGACATAGACGGCGCTGACATCGCTGCCCTCGCGGATCAGGGCCGCGTCGCCCGAGCCGTTGAACAGGAACACCGCATTGTCGCGATCGACCTGGCCCGCGATCTCCTGCAGGTATTTCGCGTTGAAGCCGATCTCCAGCGGCTCGTCGGCATAGGCGACGATCAGCTCCTCCTCGGCGGCGCCCGCATCGGGGGCGTTGACCGACAGGACCAGCCGGTCGCCGTCCAGCGACAGCTTGACCGCGCGCGAGCGTTCGCTGCTGACGGTGGCGACGCGGTCCACGGCGCGGGCGAAATCGGCGGCGTCCACCTCCAGCTTGCGGCGGTTGCCCTGCGGGATCACCCGGCTGTAATCGGGGAAGGTCCCGTCGATGACCTTGGAGGTCAGCGTGATCGTGGGCGTGGCGAAGCGCACCTTGGTCTCGCTGACGGACACGGCGATCTCGGCCTCGTCGTCGTCCAACAGCTTGCGCAGCTCTCCGACGGTCTTGCGCGGCACGATCACGCCGGGCATCGCGTCCGCATGGACCGGCAGCGGCGCGTCGATGCGCGCCAGGCGGTGCCCGTCGGTCGCCACGCAGCGCAGCACCGGGCCGTCCTCGGACTGCGCCACATGCATGTAGACGCCGTTCAGGTAATACCGCGTCTCCTCGGTCGAGATCGCGAATTTCGACTTGTCGAACAGGCGGCGCAGAACGGCGGCGGGCGCCTTGAAGTTCGCGCTGTATTCGCTGTTGGCCATGACCGGAAAATCGTCGCGCGGAAGGGTGGCCAGGCTGAAGGACGACCGCCCGGCCTGCACCGACAGCCGCCCCGACGCGTCGTCGCTGGCCAGCTGGACCAGCGCGCCGTCGGGCAGCTTGCGCGCGATCTCGTTCAGCATCACGGCGCTGACGGTGGTCGCGCCGGGGCGTTCGACCTGGGCCATGGCGCGGTCCACGACCTCGGTGTCCAGGTCGGTGGCGCGGAAGCTTACCCCGTCCGGCGTGGCCTCGATCAGCACGTTGGCCAGGATCGGGATGGTGTTGCGGCGTTCCACGACCGATTGGGCCTGCGACACGGCCTTGACCAGAACGGCGCGCTCGATCGAGAATTTCATCTGTTTCCCCTGTCCCGTGACCTTCCCGGCCCGTGCCGGACCTGATGCATAGCCGCCCGCGCAGGCAGTCACAAGATTTTCGTGGATCAGGCCTCCAGCATCCGCTTCAGCACGGCGATGTCCTCGACCATGGCGCTGTCCTCGACCAGAAGCTCCTCGATCTTGCGCACGCCGTGCATGATCGTGGTGTGGTCGCGCCCGCCGAAGCGGCGGCCGATCTCGGGCAGGGACCGGCTGGTCAGCTGCTTGGACAGATACATGGCGATCTGGCGCGGCCGGGCGACGTTGCGGGCGCGCTTGGGGCCCATCATGTCGGCCAGGCGGATGTTGTAATGCTCGGCCACCTTGCGCTGGATGTCGTCGATGTTGATCTTGCGGTCGTTGGTCCGCAGGATGTCGGCCAGGCATTCCTGGGCCACCTCCAGCGTGATCTCGCGGCGCAAGAGGCTCGCATGCGCGAACAGGCGCTGCAGCGCGCCTTCCAGCACGCGGACGTTGGTGGTGATGCGATGCGCCAGGAACTCCAGCACGCCCGCGCCGATCTCCAGGTCGGGCTGCTGGGCGCGGAAGGCCTGCGTCTTGGACTGCAGGATGCCGAGGCGCAGCTCGTAGGTGGTCGGGTGCAGGTCCACGATCAGCCCACAGGACAGGCGCGACTTGATGCGCTCCTCCAGGCCCTTGATCTCGGCGGGGGCGCGGTCGGCGGAGATGACGATCTGCTTGCCCTGATCGACCAGCGCGTTGAAGGTGTGGAAGAACTCCTCCTGGGTGCTGTCCTTGCCGGCGATGAACTGCACGTCGTCGACCATCAGCATGTTCACGTTCCGGAACATGCTCTTGAAATCCATGATCGAGCTTTCGCGCAGCGCCTGCACGAAGCGGTACATGAACTGCTCGGCCGACAGGTACAGCACCTGCGCCGAGGGGTGGCGCGCCTGATAGTCATGCGCGATGGCGTGCATCAGGTGCGTCTTGCCCAGGCCCACGCCGCCATAGAGGAACAGCGGGTTGAAGCCCACGGGACCGCCCTCGGCCACGCGGCGGGCAGCGGCATGGGCCAGCTCGTTCGGCTTGCCGACGATGAAGTTCCCGAAGGTGAAGCGGTTGTCCAGCGGCGCGCCCAGATCGGCGCGGGGGGCGCGCGCGGCGGGGGTCTCCGTGGCGGTGGCGGCTGCCGGTGCGGCCGGGCGGGCGGCAGTACCCACGTCGAATCGCAGCCGCTCGACCGCGGCGCCGTTGCGGTTCAGGATCGACAGGATGTCCTTGGTGAAATGCCGTCCCACCCAGTCCGAGATGAACCGCGTGGGGCTGACGAAGCGCGCGGCCCCGTCATCGATGGCGGCCAGGCGGAGCGGCTTGATCCAGTGGTTGAAATTGTTCGGCCCCACGGCCTGCTCCAGCTCGGCGCATGCCTGTCCCCAGATCCTGTCCATCAT